>NZ_SCMZ01000065.1:0-17968 GCF_005503285.1 Sphingomonas sp. 2SG | reverse complement strand
CCCCCGGACACCCCATGGACCGAATGCGCCTGCCCCTGATGCTGCTGCCCGCGATGGGCTGCGACGGGCGCCTGTGGGCGCGCCAGATCATGGACCTCGCCGATATCGCCGAGCCCGACTTCGGCGATCTGTCGCAGGATGCGACGATCGGCGCGATGGCGGCGCGGGTGCTCGCCGCGATGCCGCCGCGTGGCGCCGTCGCCGGGGTCAGCCTCGGCGGCTATGTCGCGCTGGAGATGGTGCGCCAGGCGCCCGACCGGATCACCCGCATCGCCCTGTTCGGCACCCGCGCCTCGATGGAGCCGCGCGCGCGCACCGTCGCCGACCAGGGCCTGATCGCCACCGCGCCGCATGCCGATCCGCAGCTCTCGGCGATCGTCAGCGGTCCGGCGCTGGCGATGGCGGAACGGCTCGGCCCGGCGGTCTTCGCGCGGCAGCAGGCGGCGCTGCTCGCCCGCCCCGACATCGCCGAGGCGATTCGGGCGATCCACGTGCCGACGCTGGTCGCGGTCGGCGACCGCGACCGGATCTGCACCCCCGACGACGCGCGCGCGCTGGCCGAGGCGATTCCCGGGGCGCGTCTGCACGTGCTGCGCGGCTGCGGTCATCTCTCGCCGATGGAGCGGCCCGGCGAGGTGACGACGCTGCTGCGCCGCTGGCTGCGGGCGGAATAGGGGCGGGGTGGGCGCTGCGCGACCCGGCGTTCGTGCCGGTGCGCTGCGCTTTCCGGCCGCGGCGGACGCCGGGGTCGGAAAATGGTGCCCAGAAGAGGACTCGAACCTCCACGACCTTGCGATCGCCAGCACCTGAAGCTGGTGCGTCTACCAATTCCGCCATCTGGGCACGGGGTAGGCGGCGGCCTTTAGGGGGCGGTCGCCGCGCTTGTCAACACGGGTTTCGCCGGGCAAGGGGCGAAACATCAGCACAGCGACGAAAAAATGAGGCCCGGGCGATGAAAGACAAGCTGGTTACGATCTTCGGCGGCGGCGGATTCGTCGGCCGCTATGTGGTGCAGGCGCTGCTCCGCGGCGGGGCGCGGGTGCGCGTCGCCGAGCGCGATCCGCGGCATGCGTGGTTTCTCAAGCCTTTGGGCGGTCTCGGCCAGACGCAGTTCGTCGCCGCCGACGTGACACTGCCCGAAACGGTCAGCCGCGCGGTGCAGGACGCCGATGCGGTGATCAACATGGTCGGGCTGCTCGCCGGCGATTTCGAGCGCGTCCATGTCGGTGGTGCGCGCAACGTCGCCGAGGCCGCTGCGGCGGCCGGGGTCGCGACGCTGGTCCACATGTCGGCGATCGGCGCCGATTCGTCGGCGCCCTCGGCCTATGGCAGCAGCAAGGGCCGCGGCGAGGAGGCGGTCCGTGCCGCTTTCCCGAACGCCGCGATCATCCGCCCGTCGATCGTCTTCGGTCGCGAGGACCAGTTCATCAACCGCTTCGCCGGCATGATCGGCAAGGCCCCGGTGGTGCCGGTGCTGCGCGCGCCGGTGAAGTTCCAGCCGGTGTTCGCGGCCGATGTCGGCGATGCGATGGCGGCGGCGACCGATGCACGATTCGCCGGCCAGACGTTCGAGCTCGGCGGCCCCGACGTGATGACGATGGGCGAGATCATCCGCTGGATCGCCAGGACGATCGGCCGCAGCCCGTCGATCGTCGAACTGCCCGATGCGGCCGGCGCGCTGCTCGCCAGCCTGCCGTTCGCGCCGATCACCAAGGACCAGTGGCTGATGCTCCAGCGCGACAACGTCGTCGCGCCGGGGGCGTCGGGGCTGGAGGCGCTCGGCGTCGACCCGACCCCGCTGCAGGCGGTCGCGCCCGAATGGCTCGTTCGCTTCCGCCGCACCGGCCGGTTCGGTCGTCGCGCCGAAACCCTCGCCGCTTAAGGACGTTTCATGGACCTGCTCACCGTCATCCTCCTCGGCATCGTCGAGGGGGTCACCGAATTCCTGCCCGTCTCCTCGACCGGCCATCTGATCCTCGCCGGCACCCTGCTCGGCGTGCAGGACCAGGCGACCGCGACCTTCGACATCGTGATCCAATTGGGCGCGATCCTCGCGGTGATCGTCCTATACTGGCGGCGCTTCTGGGACGTGGCGGTGGGCCTCGTCGGCGGCCAGCCCAAATCCTGGGCGTTCGTGCGCAATATCGCGCTCGGCTTCCTGCCCGCTGCGGCGATCGGCGTGGTCGTCTACAAGGCGGTCAAAGCGTTGCTCGAAAGCCCGACCGTGGTCGCGGTCGCGCTGATCATCGGCGGCATCGCGATCCTCGTCATCGAGCGGCTGGTCAAGCAGGCGCGGATCGAATCGGTCGAAGCGATGCCGTGGAGCACCGCGCTCGGCGTCGGCGTCGTCCAGTGTCTCGCGATGATCCCGGGCGTCAGCCGGTCGGGCGCGACGATCATGGGCGCGCTCAGCCTCGGCGTCGATCGGCGCGCGGCGGCGGAATTCTCCTTTTTCCTCGCCATCCCGACCATGCTCGCCGCCTCGGGCTACGACCTGCTCAAATCGGGCGCGACGCTGGGGCAGGGCGAGTGGCTCAGCATCGCGATCGGCTTCGTCGTCTCGTTCGTCGTCGCTTTGGTGGTGATCCGCTGGTTCGTCGGCATCGTCAGCCGTCACGGTTTTGCACCGTTCGCATGGTATCGGATCGTCATCGGCGCGGTGGCTCTGGTCGCCCTTCAACTGCGATAGGTCCGCAGCGATACCAATTTTGCGATTATCGGTCCAGCCATCCTGCAAAGGGGTCGTTACGGCGTTATATTAGGCCATTGGTGCTGACGTATCGGTCAATTTATGCGTGACACGGCGCTTCTTCCTGCGTAGCGACGCGGGAAGGAGGCCCTATGGCGCACGATTCCATGCTTAAGTTCGTCGGCCGTCAGCAGGCCTATCCCGCGAAGCGGGCACCCCAGGCGCGTGCCGAGGACTTCGCCGAAATCGCCGCGCGCTATGCGGCGCCGGCGGCGGAGGATCAGGCGGGGCGCTGCTCGCAATGCGGCGTGCCTTATTGCTCGGTGCACTGCCCGCTGCACAACCACATCCCCGACTGGTTGCGGCTGACCGCCGAAGGGCGGCTGCGCGAGGCGTACGAGCTGTCGAACAGCACCTCGACCATGCCCGAGATCTGCGGCCGCATCTGCCCGCAGGACCGTTTGTGCGAGGGCAATTGCGTGATCGAATTCACCGGCCATGGCGCGGTGACGATCGGCTCGGTTGAGAAGTTCATCACCGACACCGCCTGGGAAGAGGGCTGGGTCGAGCCGCTGGTGCCGGGGCCGGCGCGCGGCCAGTCGGTGGCGGTGATCGGCGCCGGTCCGGCCGGACTGACCACGGCGGAATATCTGCGCGGCCACGGCTATGAGGTCCATGTCTACGACCGGCATGATCGCGCCGGCGGGCTGCTTACTTATGGCATCCCTGGCTTCAAGCTCGAGAAGCCCGTCGTCATGCGCCGGGTCGACCGGCTCAAGGCGGGCGGCATCGTCTTTCACGAAGGCTTCGGCGTTGGTGAGCAGGCGAGCCTCGACGATCTGCGTCGCGAGCATGACGCGGTGCTGATCGCGACCGGCGTCTACAAGGCGCGCGCGCTCGACGTCGCCGGTGGCGATGACGGCCGCGTGGTGGCGGCGCTCGATTTCCTGATCGCGTCGAACCGCAAGGGCTTCGGCGATGCGGTGCCGGCGTTCGACGAGGGCGGGCTCGATGCGGCGGGCAAGCACGTCGTCGTGATCGGTGGCGGCGATACCGCGATGGACTGCGTCCGCACCGCGATCCGCCAGGGCGCGGCGTCGGTGAAATGCCTCTACCGCCGCGACCGCAAGAACATGCCGGGCAGCCAGCGCGAGGTCACCAACGCCGAGGAGGAGGGCGCCGACTTCGTCTGGCTCTCCGCCCCCGCGGCGTTCGACAGCGACGGCACGGTGCGCGCGCGCAAGATGCGTCTGGGCGCCCCCGATGCGAGCGGTCGCCGCGCGCCGGAAGCCGATCCGAGCGGCGACTTCACGCTGAAGGCCGATCTGGTCATCAAGGCGCTGGGCTTCGACGCCGAGGACCTGCCGGCGCTGTTCGGCGCGCCCGAGCTTGGTGTCAGCCGCTGGGGGACGGTGCTGGTCGACGGCAAGACGCTGATGACCAGCCTCGACGGCGTGTTCGCGGCGGGCGACATCGTGCGCGGGGCGTCGCTGGTGGTCTGGGCGATCCGCGACGGCCGCGACGTGGCGGCGACGATGCACAAATGGCTCAAGGCGAAGGCAAAGGCGGGAAAGGTCGCGGCGTGAGACTGAAGCAGCGCGATATCGACGCGATCCGTCTCGCCGCGCGCACGACGTTCGGCGATACCGCGTCCGTCAGCCTGTTTGGCAGCCGCCTGCGCGACGATCTGCGGGGAGGCGACATCGACCTGTTGATCGAAGCCGATCCCAGCGTCGAGGCGGAGTGGCGGAGGGTCGGTGCCTTTCGCGACCTGCTGTTCCGGCATATCGACGAGCAGAAGGTCGATGTCGTCCTGATCGAGCGGGGCCGCGCGCCATCGGCCTTCGCCCGCCTCGTCCAGCCCCAGGCGAGGCCGTTGCCATGACGACCGAGGATCTGATCAAGGCGGCAGCCGCGCGTTGCGACCGGATCATCGCCGGGTTCGATGACCTTCGGCCGATCCTGACTCCGGTGCTGCCGATCATTGGCGACGATCCGTCGCAACTACCACTGATCGAACGGATCGCCAGCATCGCGCTACTGAAACGGTACGAGCAGCTACAGGATATGTTGGGCCGCCTCTTTCGAGCGTACCTGACCTGGGAGCTGGAAGATGTCCGGGCGATGACTCGGCGCGATCAAGCCAATCAGCTTGAAAAGCTGGGTATTGTCGAGGACGCCGACGATTGGATCGGTGCGGCCGAACTGCGCAACCGGTTGGTTCACGAATATCCCATCGACGAAGCCGAGCAGGTCGATCGGGTCAACGACACCTGGGCTGCTTCGTCCGGCCTTATACAGGCTTATGTCACTTTGCGAGCGAGGCTCGCCGAACAGGGTCTCATACCATGACTGACCAGCGTGCCTATCTCGCCGAGCACGGCATGTACCGCCCCGACAGCGAAGGCGATGCCTGCGGCGTCGGCCTCGTCGCCGCCACCGACGGGCGTGCGTCGCGGCGCGTCGTCCAGTCCGCGGTCGATGCGCTGAAGGCGGTGTGGCACCGCGGCGCGGTCGATGCCGACGGCAAGACCGGCGACGGCGCCGGCATCCATATCGACCTGCCGCACCGCTTCTTCGACGATGCGGTCGTCGCGAGCGGCCACAAGGTGCTGCCCAACCGGCTCGCGGTCGGCATGATCTTCCTGCCGCGCACCGATCTCGGCGCGCAGGAGAATTGCCGCACGATCGTCGAGAGCGCGATCATCGAGGCGGGCTATACCATCTACGGCTGGCGGCAGGTGCCGGTCGACGTGTCGGTGATCGGCCTCAAGGCGCAGACGACGCGGCCCGAGATCGAGCAGATCATGATCGCCGGCCCGTTGCCCGACGACGTCTCCGCCGCCGAGTTCGAGAAGAACCTGTATCTCGTCCGCCGCCGCATCGAGAAGCGCGTCATCGCCGCGCAGATCCAGGGCTTCTACGTCTGCTCGCTGTCGTGCCGCTCGATCGTCTACAAGGGGCTGTTCCTCGCCGAGAGCCTGTCGGTCTTCTATCCCGATCTGCAGGATCAAAGGTTCGAATCGCGCGTCGCGATCTTCCACCAGCGCTATTCGACCAACACCTTCCCGCAATGGTGGCTGGCGCAGCCGTTCCGCTGCCTCGCGCATAATGGCGAGATCAACACGATCCGCGGCAACAAGAACTGGATGCTCAGCCACGAGATCCGGATGGCGAGCCTCGCGTTCGGCGACAATTCCGAGGACATCAAGCCAGTGATCCCGGCGGGCGCGTCTGACACCGCTGCGCTCGATGCGGTGTTCGAGGCGATCTGCCGTTCGGGCCGCGATGCGCCGACCGCCAAGCTGATGCTCGTCCCCGAGGCGACCGGTGCGGACACGCCGCCCGATCATGCCGCGATGTATAATTATCTCGCCTCGGTGATGGAGCCGTGGGACGGCCCCGCCGCGCTGGCGATGACCGACGGCCGCTGGGCGGTGGCGGGCGTCGACCGCAACGCGCTACGGCCGCTGCGCTATACGCAGACCTCGGACGGGCTGCTGATCGTCGGCTCGGAGACCGGCATGGTCGTCGTCCCCGAATCGACCGTCGTCGCCAAGGGCCGGCTCGGGCCGGGCCAGATGATCGCGGTTGACCTCGACGCAGGCCGGGTGCTCGGCGACCGCGAGGTCAAGGACCGGATCGCCGCGGAGCACGATTATCCCGCGATGATCGGTGAATTCCATACGCTCAACGACCTGCCCGAGGTCGCCGAGGCTGTGGTCCGTTTCGATCGGCCCGCGCTCGCGCGGCGGCAGGTCGCCGCCGGCCAGACGCTGGAGGATATGGAGCTGATCCTGTCGCCGATGGTCGAGACCGCCAAGGAGGCGATCGGCTCGATGGGCGACGATACCCCGCTCGCCGTCATCAGCGACAAACCGCGTCTCATCAGCCAGTTCTTCCGCCAGAATTTCAGCCAGGTCACCAACCCGCCGATCGATCCGCTGCGCGAGCGCTACGTCATGTCGCTGCGCACCCGGTTCGGCAATCTCGCCAATATCCTCGACACCGAGGATCAGCGCGACCGCGTGCTGGTGCTCGATTCGCCGGTGCTCACCGGTCAGCATTGGGCGCGGCTCAAGGCGCATTTCGCGCGCACCGCGACCGAGATCGACTGCACCTTCGACGCCGAGGGCGGCCCGGAAAAGCTGCGCGCCGCGATCCAGCGCATCCGCAACGAGGCGGAGCAGGCGGTGCGGCAGGGCAAGAGCGAGCTGTTCCTGACCGACGAGCACGTCTCCGAAGATCGGATCGCGATCGCCGGCGTGCTGGCGGCGGCGGCGGTGCACACGCATCTCGTCCGCCGGGGGCTGCGCTCCTATGCCTCGATCAACGTCCGCTCGGCGGAATGTCTCGACACGCATTATTACGCGGTGCTGATCGGCGTCGGCGCGACGACGGTGAACGCCTATCTCGCCGAGGCGGCGATCGTCGACCGGCAGGCGCGCGGCCTTTTCGGCGACCTGTCCCTGGACGAATGCCTCAAGCGCCATCGCCATGCGATCGAGGAGGGGCTGCTCAAGATCATGAGCAAGATGGGGATCGCGGTGATCTCCTCCTATCGCGGCGGCTATAATTTCGAGGCGGTCGGCCTCTCGCGCAGCCTCGTCAACGACCTGTTCCCCGGCATGCCCGCCAAGATTTCGGGCGAGGGCTATAATTCGCTGCATCACAGCGCGCTCGTCCGCCACGAACTGGCCTGGGACGAGGGCGTGGCGAAGCTGCCGATCGGCGGCTTCTACCGCCAGCGCCACACCGGCGAGACGCACGCCTATTCGGCGCAGCTCATGCACCTGCTCCAGACCGCGGTGTCGACCGACAGCTATACCAGCTATCTGCAATTCAGCCGCGGTGTCGCCGATCTGCCGCCGGTCTATCTGCGCGACCTGCTCCAGTTCAATTTCCCGAGCGAGGGCGTGCCGGTCGATCAGGTCGAGGCGATCACCGAGATCCGCAAGCGTTTCGTCACCCCGGGCATGTCGCTGGGCGCGCTCAGCCCCGAGGCGCACGAGACGCTGGCGATCGCGATGAACCGCATCGGCGCCAAGGCGGTGTCGGGCGAGGGCGGCGAGGATACCAAGCGTTTCAAGCCCTATGAGAATGGCGACAACGCCAATTCGACGATCAAGCAGATCGCGAGCGGCCGGTTCGGCGTCACCGCCGAATATCTCAACGCCTGCGAAGAGATCGAGATCAAGGTCGCGCAGGGCGCGAAGCCCGGCGAGGGCGGTCAGCTGCCCGGGTTCAAAGTGACCGAATTCATCGCCAAGCTGCGCCATGCGACGCCGGGCGTGACGCTGATCTCGCCGCCGCCGCACCACGACATCTATTCGATCGAGGATCTCGCGCAGCTCATCTACGATCTCAAGCAGATCAACCCGCGCGCGCGCGTCTGCGTCAAACTGGTCAGCTCGTCGGGGATCGGCACCGTCGCCGCCGGCGTTGCCAAAGCCCACGCAGACGTGATCCTGATCGCCGGCCATGTCGGCGGCACCGGCGCGAGTCCGCAGACCAGCGTCAAATATGCCGGCACGCCGTGGGAGATGGGCCTCAGCGAGGTCAATCAGGTGCTCACCCTCAACGGCCTGCGCGGCCGGGTGCGGCTGCGCACCGACGGCGGGCTCAAGACCGGGCGCGACATCGTCATCGCCGCGATTCTCGGCGCCGAGGAATATGGCATCGGCACGCTCAGCCTTGTCGCGATGGGCTGCATCATGGTGCGCCAGTGCCATAGCAACACCTGCCCGGTCGGCGTCTGCACGCAGGATCAGGCGTTGCGCGACAAGTTCGTCGGCACGCCCGAGAAGGTCATCAACCTGATGACCTTCATCGCCGAGGAGGTGCGCGACATCCTCGCCCGGCTGGGCGTCAGGAGCCTCGACGAGGTGATCGGCCGCACCGAATTCCTGCGGCAGGTCAGCCGCGGCGCCGAGCATCTCGACGATCTCGACCTCAATCCGATCCTCGCCAAGGTCGATGCGACCGACGCCGAGCGTCGTTTCTCGCTGTCGACCTTCCGCAACGAGGTGCCGGACAGTCTCGACGCGCAGATCATCAAGGATGCCGCGGCGGTGTTCAGCCGCGGCGAGAAGATGCAACTCACCTATTCGGTGCGCAACACGCATCGCGCGGTCGGCACGCGGCTGTCGAGCGAGGTCACCCGCCGTTTCGGGATGAGCAAGCTCGCCGACGGTCACGTCACCGTCCGGCTGCGCGGGAGCGCCGGGCAGAGCCTCGGGGCCTTCATGTGCAAGGGCATCACGCTCGAAGTGTTCGGCGACGCCAACGATTATGTCGGCAAAGGCCTGTCGGGCGGCATCATCGTGCTGCGTCCGGCAGTATCCTCGCCATTGGCAAGTCAGGACAATACGATCCTCGGCAACACCGTGCTCTATGGCGCGACCTCGGGAACGTTGCTCGCCGCGGGGCAGGCGGGCGAGCGGTTCGCGGTGCGCAATTCGGGCGCGACCGTGGTGGTCGAGGGCTGCGGCGCCAACGGCTGCGAATATATGACCGGCGGCGTCGCGGTGCTGCTCGGCCGCGTCGGGCAGAATTTCGGCGCGGGCATGACTGGCGGCATGGCCTTCGTCTACGATCCCGACGGCGAGTTCGCGCAGCGCGCCAATCCGGAGAATATCGTCTGGCAGCGGCTCGCCTCGGCGCATTGGGAGGGCGTGCTGCGCGACCTCGTCGAGCGGCATGCCAATGCGACGGACAGCAAATGGTCGAAGGGTCTGCTCGCCGACTGGGAGCGGATCGCCGGCGATTTCTGGCAGGTCGTGCCGAAGGAGATGCTGTCGCGGCAGACCTATCCGCTGGACGATTCGGTGGAGCTGGTCGCGGCGGAGTGACGGATCAGAGCGCGGACCGGATATCGGTCCGCGCGAAATCCTCGCCTTTGTAGAGCAACGGCGCGTCGAGCGCCTTGGCGATCGCATAGACCATGCAGTCGCCGAAATTCAGCCGGGCCGGCCGGCCGCCGAAGCGCTGCAGTGCGTCGACCGCAATGGGAAGATGAGCTTCCGTCCATGGCACGACCTGAATGGAAGGCGCCGCAAGCAATGTATCTGCCCGTAACATATAGTCGGCCCCGAACCGGCGATACAGGACCGACCGTAGCTCCAGGATCGTCGGTGCAGATACGATGATCGTGGCGCTGTCCCTCAATGCCTCGGCGTAAACCATCGCATCCGGTTCGTTGAGGATGATCGCAGCGAAAGCGGATGTGTCCGCGACGATCATTGAGGAAGGCCATTCTCGTCGTATAGGATCTCGCGATAGGGACGCGGATCGAGAACCGGCGCTGCCTCGAAAGCGGCCTGCACTTCGCGGACCCGCCGCATGAAGTCATCCTTGCGCTCTTGTTCGCGATCGCGGGCCAGTTCGTTGCCCACGGCCAACCCAATCGCATCGGTCAGCGACAACCCACGACTGGCCGCCAGTTGCCGGATTGCCCGTTCGTGGCCGTCATGCTTGATGTTGATGCCCATCGGACCGCTTTCTAGAAAACGTGACGTCTGATTTATAGAAACGATGGGCCAAACGCAACGGCTTCACCTGCGGTGTAGGAATGCCCTACAGGGGCCGTATGTGGCAGCTTTACCAATTCCCGCTTTGTCCGTTCAGCCGCAAGGTGCGCCTGCTGCTCGGCGAGAAGGGCATCGGCTATGAGCTGGTGCGCGAATCGCCGTGGGACCGGCGCGACGAGTTCATGGACATGAACCCCGCCGGCGAGACGCCGGTGATGGTCGATGCGTCGCGTCCCGGTGCGCCGCTGATCGATTCGATGGCGATCTGCGAATATTTCGAGGAGACGGTCGACAAGGCGGCGACGATCAACGGCACCGCCGCCAATCGTGCCGAGATCCGCCGGCTGGTGAGCTGGTTCGACACGCATTTCTATCGCGACGTCACCGGGCCGCTGCTCCACGAGCGCGTCGTCAAGCGGCTCGCGCATCGCGCCGCGCCCGATGCCAAGGGGCTGCGCGAGGCGATGAAGGCGGCGGTCAGCCATCTCGATTACACCGATTATCTGCTCGATCACCGCAACTGGCTGGGCGGCGCGACCCTGAGCCTCGCCGATCTCGCTGCGGCGGCGCAGATCTCGGTCGCCGACTATCTCGGCGGCATCGACTGGAAGGGCCACGACCAGACCGCGCGCTGGTATCGCGGCTTCAAGAGCCGGCCGAGTTTCCGGCCGCTGCTGTCCGAGCGGATGGAGATGATCGGACCACCGGCGCATTACGACAATGTCGACTTCTGAGCCGATCACCTTCGCCGATTTCGAGCGGGTCGACATCCGCGTCGGCACGATCGTCGCCGCCGAGCCCTTTCCGGAGGCGCGCAAGCCGGCGATCAAGCTGCGCATCGATTTCGGCGACGCGATCGGGGTGAAGAAATCCTCGGCGCAGATCACCGACCATTACACGCCCGAGGCGCTCGTCGGCAGGCAGGTCGCGGCGGTGGTCAATTTCCCGCCGCGCCAGATCGGCCCGTTCGTGTCCGAGGTGCTGACGCTCGGCTTCCCCGATGCGGACGGCAAGGTGGTGCTGATCGGCCCGAGCCTCGCAGTCCCGAACGGCGGCAAGCTGTTCTGACCGGCGCGTGGTGCTCGCGCGCGCCTCACGCACCGCCGTCCCGCGCCAGCAAGTCCAGCGTCGCCGGATCGCGCTCGCCGCCGTAGAAGCGTGTCAGCGCCGCCTCGAACGGCGCGGGATCGTCCGCGACCGCGGCGAACAGCGTCAGCGACGAGCGCAGCTTGAGCGAGTCGATCTCGCCGAAGATCGCGATGGCGGTGCCGGGTGCGGTGGTCACCGTCTGCGTCGCCTCGATCAGCCGCGGGCCGAGCAGCGGATGCGCAAGATAGGCGCGCGCCTCCGCCACGTCGCGGATCGCATAGAAGCGCGCGGTCTCGCTGCGCCCGAGACCGGCGATCTGCGGAAAGATGAACCACATCCAGTGGCTGGTCTTGCGGCCGCGGCGCAATTCAGCGAGCGCCTGATCGTGGACGAGCGCCTGGGCGGAGAGGAAACGGTCGAGAGCTTGCGTCATATCGCAGGCAACCGCCGGGGCGCTTGCCGCGTTCCACGACAATGCGTGCTCTCTGCCTTGCTCCACTCCTGCTGCTCGCCGCCTGCGGCAGTGGCCAAAAGTCCAACGGTGCGGACAATGCCGCGGCGCGCTTCGTGCCGCCGGCGACGCAGCCGCCCAAGCCGCTCCCGGGGCAGGAGCATAGCAACCCGATCACCGCCTATGTCGGCAAATATCCGGGCGATACGGTTGCCGGGGTCGGCTTCTACGACCGGACCGAGGTGTCGCGCGCGCTGATCGATGCGATCGGCGACGACACGTTGCGCCATCGCTTCACCGCGCACGACGCGGTCAGCGTGCCGATCTTCCGGGCCAAGGACGGGCGCATCGCTGCGCATGGCTGCGAAGCGCACAATTGCGACGGCAAGGACTGGACCTTCCTCGTCGCCCCCGACGGGACGCGCGGCGAGGCCTGTTACCACGATGGCGAGACGATGGGCGCGACCAGCCGCTGGTATGCCGCCGGCAGTCCGCCGAAATCCCGTCCCGGCGATTGCCCCCAGGAGTAAGCGATGCTCGAACATGTTCCTGCCTGGCTCGGCCAGGCGCTGAGCGGCGTCCGCGCCGGCGCCGACAAGCTGGCGATCGCCCGGCCCGAACTTGGCGCCACGTTTCCCGCGCTCGATCTCACCAGCCCGGCGTTCGCCGATGGCGCGCGGTTGCCCGACCGGTTCACCGCGGATGGCGAGGGCGTATCGCCGCCGCTGACCTGGGGCGCCGCGCCGGCGGGCACCGCGCTGTTCGCGCTGCTGGTCGAGGACGCCGATGCGCCGGCGCCGCAGCCGCTCGTCCATGCGGTGATATGGGGAATCGCCGCGGATGCCGGGCGCCTCGAAGAGGGCGCGATCGTCGGCGATGGTGCCGGATCGCCCGACGGCGATGTCGGGCGCAATTCCTACCTGCGCGAGGGCTGGTTGCCGCCCGATCCGCCGACCGGCCACGGTGCGCATCGCTACGTATTTCAGCTGTTCGCGCTCGGTCCGGATGTCGGGGCGCCGGGCGAGACGCCGGGTCGCACCGCGATTATCGAGGCGATGGCGGGGCATGTGCTCGCCGCCGGGGTGTTGACCGCAACCTATGGTCGCGGCGAGGCGACGGCGGTCGGCCCGGTCGGGGCCGCCGCGCCCGCCTGAGTCATCATGCGATCGGCGTAACCGGCACCGCGGCGCTGATTGCGACGGCGGCGAAGGCGAGGGCAGCGACGACCGAGAAAGCGGTGCGCTGGGCGAGTTCGAGGCGGAGAAACATGGTGTTGGTCCCTTTGCTGATCGGGGCGAACCGTTCGCCGCCGATGCCAGGGACTTTGCAGCCATCGTGCCAGAACCGAAAAACGGCTGATTTCTGCCGATTTTCGTGGTGAGGTGAGATGCGCTTGGGAAATGCCGCCAGCAGCATCCGTACTTTGCGCCAAGATCAGGCGGCGCACACCCGGTCGCGGCCCTCGGCCTTGGCCGTGTAGAGCAGACGGTCGGCGCGATCGAAGGCATCGGTGAGCGTCTCGCCGGCATGGACCGCGGTCACGCCGATCGACACCGTCACCTGCCCCAGCGGCCGGTCGCTTTCGCGCAAGCGGAAGCGCTTCACCGAGATGGCGTCGCGCACATCGTCGAGCCGCGCCGCCGCATCCGCCAGCGCGACGCCGTGCAGCAGCACCGCAAATTCCTCGCCGCCGTGCCTGACGACGAGATGATCGCCGCACGCATCGGCGAGCGTCCGCGCCACCGCGCTGAGCACGCGGTCGCCGATCGGATGGCCGTGGACGTCGTTGATCCGCTTGAACCGGTCGATGTCGCACACCGCGAGGCAGAAGGGGCCGTCGTGCTCGCGCCGTACCGCGAACGCCTCATCGAACGCGCGGCGGTTGGGCAGGCCGGTCAGCGGATCGCGCCGCGCGGTGTCGTTCGCCTCCGCCAGCTTGGCGCGCAACGCCTCGGCCTCGTCGGTCGCCTTGGCCAGCCGCATCTCCGCCTCGCGGATGCGGGTCAGCATCGCGCCGGTGATCCGGGCGATCTCGTCGAGCCCCGCGGCGGCGGGGATGGCCGGCGTATTGTGGCGGATCGCCGCCGCGCTCTGCGCGAGATCGCGACCGAAGCCGCGCGTCTCGTCCTGCATCTCGCGCATCATCGTCGCGAAACCGTCGACCTGTGCCTGCGTCTTCGCCACCAAAACGGCGGCATCGTCGTCGCGTGCATCGGGTTCGCCCTGCCGCCTGTCGGCCTGCGACTCGACGGCGGCGCCGCCGCTGCTCACCGTCCCGCCCAGCGCTTCGATATCGGTGCGGCTGAGCCGGATGCCGCCGTCGGTCAGCCGGCGCACCGCCTGGGCGATGGCGCCATGCGGATCGGCGATGACGTCATAGGCGAAGCTGTAATGCGTCGGCTCCGGCGACAGGCCGTGATCCGCCAGGAAGTGGCCGATCTGCCCGAACAGATCGACCTTTCCGTCCTTCCTCGCTGCAATCCCGCGCATGCCCCACCCTTCGTTCGCAAGCACTTATAAATACTATTACTTAGCGTAGGGTTTCGAAAAGATCAGGAATGGTGAAGCTTGCGCACGGCGGCGAGCGTCAGCGCCACGTGCTGCGCCGGGTTCATGTCGTCGTGGACGAACGCGACGCGCCCGTCGGATGCGATGACGTAGCTGGTCCGCTTGGTCAGCGCGCGCCCGCCGCCGTTGAGCGCGACGTCATAGCCCTTGATGACGTTCGGCCCGGCGCTGGCGACCGCGAACTTGCCCGCGCATTTCTCCGCGGAGAAGCGCTGGAGCGTCGGTACGTCGTCGGCCGACATGCCGATCACCGTCGCGCCTGCCTTCTGGAAGTCGGGGATCGCCTCGGCGAAGGCATGCGCCTCGGCATTGCAGCCGCCGGTGAACGCCGCCGGGAAGAAATACAGCACCACCGGCCCCTTCTTGAGCTGCTGTGCCAAGTCGACCCCGACCACCTGCCCGGCGACCGCGCCGCGGGTGGAGAAGGTCGGCGCCTTGGCACCGACCGGCAGTCCGGCGAGCGCAGGGGTGGCGATCAGGGCGACGGCGGCAATGGCGGCGGGGAACAGGCGCATGGGATATCCTCTCGACTTTCGTGCACCCTAGCGTGGCGCGAGGCAGCGCGATAGGGCTGGCCCATGCCGATCACCGCCGCCGATATCCAGCTCGCCAGCCGCCTCGCCGATGCCGCGGGCGCCGCGATCCGCCCCTATTTCCGTGCCGAACACGGCGTCGAATTCAAGGACGACCATTCGCCCGTCACCCGTGCCGACCGCGAGGCGGAGGCGGCGATGCGCAAATTGCTCGATGCCGAGGCGGCGGGCGACGGCGTGATCGGCGAGGAATATGGCGAGAAGCCCGGCGTGACGGGGCGGCAATGGGTGCTGGACCCGATCGACGGCACGCGCAGCTTCACCGTCGGCCGCGCGATCTTCGGCACGCTGATCGCGCTGGTCGAGGACGGCTGGCCGCTGCTCGGCATCATCGACCAGCCGGTGCAGCGCGAACGCTGGCTCGGCGTCGCCGGCCGCCCGACGACGTTCAACGGCCGGCCGACGCGAACGCGGACCTGTCCGCAGCTCGAAGGCGCGGTGCTTGCCACCACCAGCCCGCATCTGTTCGCCGAGGGCGACGTGCCGCATTACATGGCGCTCGTCGCCGCCGCCTCGGGCGGCCATACGCGGCAGGGGCCGGTCTATGGCGGCGACTGCTACAATTACGGGCTGCTGGCGAGCGGGCAGCTCGACATCGTCGTCGAATCGGGGCTGCAATTGTACGATTTCGCCGCGCTGGTGCCGGTGGTCGAGGGCGCGGGCGGGCGCATGTGCGACTGGAACGGCGACCCGTTAACCTCGGCGAGCGCCGGCCATGTCCTTGCGATCGGTGACCCGGCGCGCACCGACGACGTGCTTGAGGCGATCCGCGCGACCGCGGGGAACGACCACGGTCATTGAGGGAATCCCATACCCCACTCCGTCATCCCCGCGCAGGCGGGGATCCATACACGCTGACGTAGCGGCTTAAAAGGGGACCCGCGCATCTGGATCCCCGCCTACGCGGGGATGACAATGGGGTCAGAAAATCCCCAGAAACTTCTTTCGCTGGCTCTTCTTCTCGCCGCCGGTCGTCTTGCCGTCCTCGTCCTTCGCCGTCGTGCCATGGCCGACGTCGTCGCGCGCTTGCCCCTTCGTCGTCCGCTGCGCCTGCGCCGTCGCGCCGGACAGTACCGGCCCGCACGCCGCCGACTTGGCATCGCCGACGTCGACGAACGCCAGCACCCCCGCCAGCGGCGTCGCGACCAGCGCGAGCCCCAGCCCCGCGCCCGCGCGCCCGAGCAACTGGTCGCTGATGACATTGAGCTTCGGCGCCGCGAAATAGCCGCCGACGCCGACCGGCGACTGGCCCGAGAACAGGCTGAACTTCTTGCCGTCCGCACGGAAGGCGAGATCGACCGCCTCGGTCCTGAAGCTGAACCCGCCGCGGCCGACGATGACGTTCTTTGTCGTGTCGATCAGGATCGGGTCCGCCGCGGCGACGCCGTTGCGCACGGTGAAGCCGATCAGCCCGCAATTCACCTCGACCGGCTTCTTCAGCTTGTCCTCGAACATCTTCTGCACGAACGTGCCGAGATCGAGCTCGGCGAGCTGGACGTTGCGTGTCCACAACTGGCCGTGCGGCATGACGAAGGCGATCCGCCCGCGCGCGGTGCTGAGCGAATCATGGATCGAATCGCCGCGCCCTTCGAGCTGGATGCGTCCCTTGATCGTTCCCGTCGTCCCCGCCTCGGCGACGCCATAGCCTGCGAGCAATTTGCCCATCGGCGTCGGCGACAGGCGGATGTCGTAGGTGTCGCGCGCCGGCCGCTGGCGCGTGTCGAACACCACGTCGGCGGCGACGTTGCCGCGCGCCATCGCCATCGTCAGCGGTGACAGCGCCAGCCGGCCGCGCTCGAGATCGAGCGTCATGTCGATGTCGCTGATCGGCAGGTTGCGCGAGCGCACCCGTGCGATCGTCCATTTCAGATCGGCGTCGAAGCGCTGCATCGTCGCGATCGGCAGCGCCGCCTCCGGCAGGATGCGCTGCGGCGCGGCACCGGTGGCGCGCGCGGCGGCGAGCGCGCCCTTGGTCGCGACGATATCGGGATTGTAGCCGATGAACGGTGCGGCATCGATGATGTCGAGCGTCTTGGTCGATAGCTGCGAATCGAGATGCAGCCGCTCGCCGTTGGTGATCTTGAGCGTGCCGGCGACGTCGCTGGCGCCGACCACGCCGCTCATCCGGGTGAACGAATAGACCTGCCCCTGCTGTACCAGTTGCGCCTTCAGCCGGTAGGTGCGCGTATTGGGGATGGCGACGCCGATGATGCCGAGCAGTTCGGACAGGTTGCGGCCGCGCGCGCGTGTCTGCAACGGCACGCCTTCGATCGCCGCGATCGACGGCAACGTGCCCGACACGTCGAGCACGTTGTGTGCCGCCCAGGCGCGCATCACCAATTCGTTCTTGCCGCGGTTGACCGTTGCGTCGGGGGCGAGCAGCCGCGCGGTGACGCGGAACGGCGTGCCGCGCACCAGCCCGTCGCCCTCGACGCCGACCGCGCGGCCGATCCGCGCATCGGTCGAGCGGATATCGTCAACCTTGAGGTCGGCGAGCAACTGCATGCGCGGATCGCGATAGCGCACCGTTGTACCGCGCACCGTCGCGGTGTCGATGCGCGGGAAGTCGAGCGGCTTGCCGCCCTTCTTGGCGCTGAACGTCCAGGTGTTGGCGGTATGCGCGCGGTTCCATTCGAGATCGACCGCGCCGTCGGTAAGGTCGAGCCAGTAGAGATGCCGCTTGCCCCACAACAGCGACAGCGGCGCGATCCGCGTGTCGATCCGCGCCGCCTGGAACAGATAGGGCCGCGTCGCCCAGTCCGGATTGGCGATCGTCATCTGCTCGGCGACGAACTTGATGCGAAACGGCGCGAAATAGAGCTGGAAATCGCCCGCCACGCGCACCGGCCGATGCGTCTGGCCGCCGACGAATCGCTCGAACGGATGGCGCAGGAAACGGCCCTTGGTGATATAGAGCACCAGCCAGATCGCGACGATCAGCCCAACCAGCGCCAGCACCACGTTGCGGACGATCCGCCACGCGCGGCGGCGTTGCGGAGCGACCGCGGCGGGAGGGGGCGGCGGCGCGCGTGGCGGATCGTCCGCAACG
>NZ_SCMZ01000064.1:0-18954 GCF_005503285.1 Sphingomonas sp. 2SG | reverse complement strand
GTGACGGGGGAATTGGGGGGTGGGGCCGAGACTCACGGGCCGCTGATCGTGTTTACGGGGCAGATGGATTACCGGCCGAACATTGAGGCGGTGGTTTGGTTCGCCCGCGACATCCTGCCGGACCTGCGGGTACGTTATCCCGGCGTCCGCTTCGCGATCGTGGGACGGGCGCCCACGCCAGCGGTGCAGGCGCTGGCGTCCGACGCCGTGATCGTCACCGGCGCGGTGGACGACGTGCGGCCGTGGCTGGCGGCGGCGGACGTGTGCGTCGCGCCGCTGCGGCTCGCGCGCGGTATCCAGAACAAGGTGCTCGAGGCGATGGCGATGGCGCGGCCGGTCGTCGCCTCCGTCGCTGCGGCCGAGGGGATCGATCACGGCGGCACGCTGCGTGTCGCCGACGATGCTGCGACGCATGTCGCGGCGATCTCGGCGCTGCTCGACGATCCGCACGCAGCGGCGGCGCTCGGTGCCGCGGCACGGGCGCGGGTGATCGCACGGTACGACTGGGCAGCACGGCTCGCGCCGCTCGATGCTCTGCTGGGGCTGGCGTGACCGGCGCACAATGGCGGCGGCATGCCATCGGGCTGGGGCTGGCGGCGGCGGCGATCCTGCTGCTGGTCCGCGACGACGTCGCGCGGCTGGTGTCGATCTGGTGGACGAGCACGACCTTCGGCCATTGCCTCTTCATCGGGCCGGTGATCGGTTGGCTGGTGTGGCAGCGGCGGCGCGAGCTGGCGGCGCTGACGCCGGTGGCGTGGTGGCCGGGGCTGGCGCTGGTCGCGGTCGGCGGGGCGGGGTGGCTGATGGGCGACGCCGGCTCGGTCAGCTTCGCGCGGCAACTGGGGCTGGTCGTCATGCTGCAGGGCGCGGTGGTGACGCTGCTCGGGCCGCAGGTGGCGCGCGGGCTCGCCTTTCCGCTCGGTTATGCGCTGTTCCTCGTGCCGTTCGGCGAGGAGATGGAGCCGCTGCTGCAAGCCGTGACGGTGCGGATGGTGATGCCGCTGCTGCATCTGGCCGGCGTGCCGGCGAGCTCGAACGGCGTGCTGATCCATGCGGGCCGCTATTGGTTCGAGGTCGCGGAGGCGTGTTCGGGCGCCAAGTTCGTCATCGCGATGCTCGCCTTCGGCGTGCTGGTCGCCGACGTCTGCTTCGTGTCGTGGCGGCGGCGGGCGTGGTTCCTGCTCGCCGCGCTGGTCGTGCCGGTGCTCGCCAACGGGCTGCGCGCGTTCGGGACGATCTATGCCGCGCATCTGACCAGCGTCGAGGCGGCGACGGGCTTCGATCATATCGTCTACGGCTGGCTGTTCTTCGGGCTGGTGATGGCGGCGGTGCTGGCGATCGGCTGGCGCTGGTTCGATCGCGCGCCCGATGCGCCGGCGTTCGATCCCGCCGCGCTGCCGCCGGTCGCCGGGGGACGGATGGGGCTCCCGATCGGCGTGCTGCTCACCGTGGCAGTGGCGGGCGTGTGGCCGATGTGGAGCGTAGGAATCGCGCATCGCGCGACACCGCTGCCCGCGCGCATCGCGCTGCCGCAGGTGGCGGGGTGGACGCGCGCGCCGCTCAGCCGACGGGCGCCGTGGATGCCATATTATCCGGGTGCCGACCATATGCTGTTCGGCCGTTATGCGCGTGGCGGCGCGGCGGTCGATCTGGGAATCGCGGTCTTCGGATCGCAGGGCGAGGGGCATAAGATCGGTGCTTTCGGCACCGGCGCGATCCGCGAGGAGGACCGCTGGGTGCGCGTCGCCGACGAAGCCCCGATCGCCGGCGGCAAGGCGATGCGGATCACCGCCGCCGGGCCGGTGGAGCGCGTCGTCGCGACATGGTACGTCGTCGGCGATACGGTAACGTCGGACGAGCGCGTGGTGAAGATCGAGACGATGAAGGCGAAATTGTTCGGCGGCACGCAGCGCGCGGTGGCGGTCCATCTCTCCGCGGAGGTGCTGCCCGGGCGCGATGCGCGCGCCGATATCGCCGCGCTGGCGGCGGCGCTCGGGCCGGTCGACGGCGTGAGCGATGCCGTCGTGGCGCCGCGCTGATGTGCGGCATCGCCGGTATCTTCCATCCCGAGACGCCCAAGCCGGTCGATCCGTCGCGGATCGCCGCGATGATCGCGGCGCAGGCGCATCGCGGGCCGGACGGCGAGGGGATCTGGACCGCACCCGGCGTCGGGTTCGGCCATCGCCGGCTGTCGATCATCGATCTCGACGGGTCGCCGCAGCCGATGCAGGCGGGCGCGCTGACGATCACCTATAACGGCGAGATCTACAATTTCGCCGAACTGCGCACCGAGTTGGAGCGCAAGGGCGCGCGCTTCGTCACCGAGGGCGATACCGAGGTGCTGCTGCACGGCTGGCGGGCGTGGGGGCCGGCGCTGCTCGACCGGCTCAACGGCATGTTCGCCTTCGCGCTGCACGATGCCGATCAGGGGACGCTGTTCCTCGCGCGTGACCGGATGGGGGTGAAGCCGCTCCATTACGTCGAACTGTCCGACGGCAGCCTCGCCTTCGCCTCGGAACTGAAGGGCCTGCTTGCGCATCCCTTGCTGCGGCGGGTGCCGGACGTCACCGCGGTCGAGGATTTCCTCGCTTATGGCTATGTGCCCGACGATGCCTGCCTCGTCGCGGGCGTCCGCAAGCTGCCCGCCGGCCATTTCCTCCACGTCCAGCGCTGGCAGGGCGTGCCGCGGCCGCGGCGCTGGTGGTCGCTGAGCTTCGCCGATCGCGCGGGCGGATCGGCCAAGGCGCTCGGCGAGGAATTGCTGGCGCGGATGCGCGACGGGGTGCGCAGCCGGATGGTCGCCGACGTGCCGCTCGGCGCCTTCCTGTCGGGCGGGGTCGACAGTTCGGCGGTGGTCGCGCTGATGGCGGAGGCGAGCAAGGCGGCGGTCAACACCTGCACGATCGGCTTCGACGAGGCGGGACACGACGAGCGCGTGCATGCCGCATTGGTGGCGCAGCGTTTCGCCACCGATCATCACGCGCAGGTGGTCCGGCCCGACGATTTCGCCCTAATCGACACGTTGGTCCATCATTTCGACGAGCCCTTCGCCGACGGCAGCGCGCTGGCGACCTATCAGGTCGCGGCGCTGGCACGGAAGAGCGTGACGGTGGCGTTGTCGGGCGACGGCGCCGACGAGATGCTGGCGGGCTATCGCCGCTACAGATTCCAGGCGGCGGAGGAACGGGTGCGCGGGATGCTGCCCGATCGGTGGCGGCGCGCGGCGTTCGGGACGCTCGGGCGCTATTACCCCAAGGCCGACTGGGCACCGCGACCGTTGCGCGCCAAGGCGACGTTGCTCGCGCTGGGGACGGACGGCGACGATGCCTATGCGCGCGCCGTGGGCGTGACCTCGCCCGAGCTGCGCGCGCAATTGCTGAGCGCGGAGGCGCGGCGGGTGCTCGGCGGGCATCGCGCCGAGGATCGCTACGTCGCGGCGATGCGGGCGGCGCCGGCGCGCGATGCGCTCGACCGCGCGCAATATGCCGACATGATGATCTGGCTACCCGGCGACATCCTCACCAAGGTCGATCGCACCAGCATGGCGGTGGGACTTGAGGCGCGCGAGCCGTTGCTCGACCACCGGCTGGTCGAATTCTGCGCGACGCTGCCGGCCGGCATGCGGCTGCACGGCGGCGAGGGCAAATGGCTGATGAAGCGCAGTCTCGAACGCCATCTGCCCAAGGAGATCCTCTATCGGCCAAAAATGGGGTTCGTGACGCCGATCAGCGCATGGTTCCGCGGCGCGCTGGCGGCGGAAGCGGAGGGACTGGCGCGGTCGCGGACGCTGGTGGAGAGCGGCTGGCTCGACATGGCGCAGGTCGCGAAACTCGCCGATGCGCACCGCAGCGGCCGCGCCGATCACGGCCGCACCCTGTGGCAGTTGCTGATGCTGGAGCGCAGCGCGAAACGGTTGTTCGGCTAGCTGCATTCCAAATCCGCCCCGTCACCCCGGACTTGTTCCGGGGTCCACTCTGCGGCGAGGAGATAGGCTTGATCCGACACCATTCTCTTGCGGCCGGGTGGACCCCGGAACGCGTCCGGGGTGACGAATCTGATGAGGAAGCCGATTAAAACTCATCACGATAGCCCTGCCCGCAAGGGGAGGAGAAAAAATCGAATGTCGATCCCGTCTAGCGCAGCTTGGCGATCGACAGATTGTCTTCCTTGGCGCGATCCTTGGTCGATTCCTCGCTGCGCTTGAGCGCCTTGGCGATCGCCTTGAGCGCCATGCCCTTCTTGGCGAACTGGTGGAGCTTCTGGATCTCGTCCTGCGTCCACGGCTGGCGGTGGCGTTCGAACACCTCACCCTTGGCCATCAGAACACCGCCATGACGGCGTGGAGGGTGAGCGCGGCGAGCGCGAGGCTGGAGGCGATGAAGAGCATGAAGCGAGGCCCTACCTTGTTCGTGGTCGCCTGTACCAGCGAATGTATGACGCGCAGGCCGACATAGGCCCAGGCGATCGCGGCGTTGACGCCGTTACCGGTGCCGCTGAGCGCGATCACCGTGCAGATCGCGTAGAACAGCGTCGGCTGTTCGTGGAGGTGGTTGTAATTGTGGGCCTTCCACTGCGCCTGGGGTGGCAGGCCGCGGTCGGCATCGGACGGCTTGGTGCCGACGAGCGTGCCGAGACGGAGGCCGGCGGCCTTCATCGCCGGCAGGCGGGTGGCGAGCATCCAGACCAGCATGACGAGCGTCCAGGCGACGAGCGCCGCCATCGGGCGCAGGATTTCCGACTGGATCATGTCAGCGTCCGGTGTTGATCTGGTGGACGAAGCGGAGCGGCGTGGCGATCGTTCCGGGGGTCTGCTTGCCGGCATCGACGACCTGCTGATCGATCACCATCAGCAATTCGGCGCCGCCGGCCGGGAGCTGACGTCCCTGCACTTCGGCATGCATGCGGATGCCGTTTCGCTCCGCATCGACCCCCGGTTGACTGGCGAAACCGCGATGGCTGGCGACGAACGGATCGACGGCGGCGTGATAGGGCGCAAGGTCGAGCGTGCCGACCGTGGATCGCGAGGCGCGGACAGAGCAGGCGTGATATGGCGGCAGTTCGAGCAGAACAGTGAACGTCTGGTCGCCGTCCGCGACGTTCCAACCCCGCCCCGGGTCGCCGCCGAGCGGGATCCTAACCTCATCCTCAGCCAACGGCTTGGCGCCTTTGCGGATCATCAGGGCGTCGAGCTCTGAGTCGATCGGAAAGGTCTTCAGGCAGGCCTCATCGTACAGCGTGGCCATGCGCGCAATGTCGGTCGCGTCCGGTGCGGCTCGGTCCTGCGCCGGCAAGAGTAGCGCCGCAAGCAGCATTAGCATGATCGGTTCTCCCCCGTCCTGCGAGGGAGTGTGACTTGCCAGATGCCCGGCGTACAGTGGATTTTGATGTCACGGAAAAGGGACGAGTTGCCTCGTCCCTTCCCATAGCCTTACTTGTCGAAGATCGCGCCCCAGCGGTGGATCGGGCGGTCCTTCCACAGGCCGCGGTGATAGGCGTCAGACGCCAGCAGCGGCATCACCGAGCCGGCCTCGGCGAACACCATCTGCTCGATACCGGTGTTGACCTTGCCCCAGCTCGCCGCTTCCTGCAGCGTCGAGGACGAGCAGGCGCCATCGCGGACGTCGGCGACGGTGATCTGCACCGCATATTTGTGGACCTGGACGTCGTCGTGGCCGAGGATCTCGGCGCAGACGACGGTGTCCTGGATGAAGTTCTTCGGCACGCCGCCGCCGATCATCAGCAGGCCGGTGGTGCCCGCCTGAATCTTGATCTCGGTCAGCTCGCGGAAGTCCGCCACCGCGTCGATCATCAGATACGGACGGCCCGCCTTGGCGGCATCGACCTGATGCTTGACGAGGCCGAAGCCCGCCGACGAATCGACGAACGCCGGGCAGAAGATCGGGACGTCATGCTCGTAGGCGAGCTTGACGAGGCTGTTGTCCTTCTTGCCGTGCTCGACGAGATACTTGCCCATCTCGCGGATGAAGGCGCGGCTCGAATAGGCGCGCGGCTCGAGGCTCTCGGCGATCTCGAAGATCGTGTGGTCGACGTTCTGGAGCGCTTCCTCGTCGATATACGTATCGTAGATACGGTCGATGTAGAGCGAGCGCAGCGTATCGTCGTCGGGGATCTCGAGCGCCTGATAATGCTTGTGGCCGAGCCCTTCGAAGAAATCCATGTCGACGATGGTCGCGCCGGTGGCGACGATGCCGTCGACCATGTTGTTGCGCACCAGCTCGGCATAGAGATCCATGCAGCCGCCCGCCGAGGTCGAACCGGCGATGACGAGGAAGATCGAGCAATCCTTGTCGGCCAGCATCTGGTTGTAGATGTTGGTCGCGCGGCCGAGGTCGCGGCTGGTGAAGCTCATGTCGGCCATCGCGTCGACGATCGGACGCGCGTCGAAGCTCTTGATGTCGATATGCTTGACCTGCTTCGAGAGCAGTTCGGCCTTGCGGTTGTCGTTGATCGGCGCGTTGGCGCCTGCGGTCTTGTTCAGCGTGTCGGTCATGGTTCGCCTTTGGCTATCCAGCCGTCGTCGTTCAACATTGGGGACGCGGAAACCCAGGGGCCGCCCCTCCCGCCGAAGCGGGAGGAGGGAAGACAATCGGTTATAGCGTTGGCGTTACAGCTTTACGACGTTGTTCGTGCGCACGTCGGCGATCTCGTCGTCAAGATAGACCGACAGCATCGGCTCATCGGACGCGACGACCGTGTCGCCGGTGCCGAAGCCGTTGAACGCGGTCCGCATCGCCGAGCCGTACGCGCCGAGCATGCCGATCTCGAAATAATCGCCGGCGACCGTATCCGCGGGCAGCGGGAACGGGCCCTGCATGTAATCGAGATCGTCGCAGGTCGGACCCCAGAAGGCGAAGTCCATGTCGCGCGCGTCCGAATCGGGCTCGCGGAGCAGTTGCACCGGATATTTCCAGCCGATGTGCGCCGCGTCGAACAACGTGCCGTAGGCGCCGTCGTTGATGTACAGCTCGGTGCCGCGGCGACGCTCGACGCGCACCACGACCGAGGCATATTCGGCGCTCAGCGACCGGCCCGGCTCGGCCCACAATTCGGCCGAATAGCTGATCGGCAGGCTCTCGAACGCGCGGTGGATCGTCTCGAAGAACCGCTCCAGCGGCGGCGGGGTCATGCCGGGATAGGCCGAGGGGAAGCCGCCGCCGACGTCGATGACGTCCACGGTCACGGCCGCCTCGACGATCGCCGCGCGCGCGCGCTCCATCGCATTGGTATAGGCGTCCGGCGACATCGTCTGGCTGCCGACGTGGAAGCAGATGCCGAGCGCGTCCGCGACCTGGCGGGTGGCGATCAGCAATTCCTTGCTCTCACCGGGACCGACGCCGAATTTGGAGCCCAGGCTGAGCTTGGCATATTCGGACGAGACGCGCAGGCGCACGCAGAGCGTGAGGTCGGCGGCGCCGTCGGTCGCACGGACGATCTTCGCCAGCTCTTCCATGCTGTCGAGCGAGAACGTCTTCACGTCGTGGACGAAATACGCCTCGGCGATCGCCTCTTCCGACTTGACCGGATGCATGAAGCAGCAGGTCGCCTCCGGCAGCGTCGCCTTGACCAGGCGCACTTCCGCGATCGATGCCGTATCGTAATGCGTGATGCCATTGTCCCAGAGGACCTTGAGCAGGTCCGGGCTGGGGTTCGCCTTCACGGCATACATCGAGCGGCCCGGAAACTTCTCGACGAAGAAGCGGGCGGCGCGCGCAGCGGCGTGCGGGCGAACGAGCGTGACCGGATCGACCGGTCGGCTCTTGGCGATGTCGATGCCCGTGCGGCTAACGGCGGAACGGGCGGTCGAGAGGGGCGCTAACCCCAGCGCGCTATGGTGCTTGGCCAATTCAAGGGACCTCCAATTGCCTTTCGGCATACGGTGACAAAAGCTGCCTTGCGGTTGGAAGTCCCATGGGGCAGCGGAGGCGCGATCTATGGTCGTCCGACCCCCATGTAAAGTGGGTTAGCGTAGGAAAGGACGAAAAGTGACGTTTTTGCGACGACCGACGCGCGCCGGGGTGCGCGACGCGGCCGAAAAGATCGCCAGAATCCTGCCGCCGACGCCACTTTATGTGCGCCAAATCAACGGCTTGGAGGTGGCGTTCAAGGCGGAGTCGCTGCAGCCGATCGGGGCGTTCAAGATTCGCGGCGCCTGGCATCGGCTCACCGCATTGGACGAGGATGCGCGGCGGCGCGGGGTGGTCGCCTTCTCCTCGGGGAATCACGCGCAGGGGATCGCCTGGGCGGCGCGGCGGCTGGGCATCGCCGCGACGATCGTGATGCCCGCGGATGCGCCGCACGCCAAGCTGGCGGCGACGCTGGCGCTCGGTGCCGAAGTGGTGCGCTACGATCGCGCCACCGAGAGCCGCGAAGGCATCGCTGCCCGACTCGCCGAAGCGCGCGGCGCGACGCTGGTGCCGAGCTTCGACGATCCGTGGATCATCGAGGGACAGGGCAGCGCGGGGATCGAGGCGGCGGCGCAGATGGCGGCGCTGGGGCTGGGCGTTCCGGCTCGCGTCGTCGTACCCTGCGGCGGCGGCGGGCTGGCGGCCGGGCTCGCGCTGGCGCTCAAGGACAGCGCGGTGACGGTCGTCGAGCCCGAGGGCTGGGACGACATGCGCCGCTCGCTGGAGGCGTCGTGGATCGAGCCGGTCGGCCCCAATCCGCCGCCGACCGCCTGCGATGCCTTGCAGACGCAGCGCGTGTCGCCGCTGACCTTCGACGTGCTGTCGCGGCGCGATGCGACCGGCGTGGCGGTGAGCGAGGCGGAGACCGCGGCGGCGCAGCGCTGGGCGGCGGAGAATTTGCGGCTGGTGATCGAGCCGGGTGGCGCGGTGGCGCTGGCAGCGGTGCTCGCGGGCAAGGTCGCGGCGGAGCCGGGGCTGCTGGTGATCCTGTCGGGCGGCAACGTCGACATCGACGCTTATGCGCGGGCGGTCGGGTAGCGCGCTATACGGTCTTGCGCGCGCATTGCCTCGACATTGCAGGCGGTGAGAGGCAGATTATCGTAATGCAAGCGCTTCTCGGATCGATCGCCAACGCTGCCCCGGCCATCGCCATGCTCGGCTGCTTCGCCTGCCTGATCGGCGGTGGCGCGCTGCTCGCCCGCGGCGGGGATCGCCGGAAGGCCATCCTGTTGCTGGTGATGGCGGCGGTATTGCTCGGCAATGTGGTGATCTGGCAATTTTAACGGCCGAGTCGCCGGGCATGCGCGTCGACCGTCGACGATAAGAGCAAAGATAGAATCTCCCGATATCAACCACGTCGGCGGTCTGTTGCCAGCGCACCAAAATACGCATTTGCTTTGTTGGAAAATGTTGCTGATATGTTCCTGCCGTAACCGGAAGGGGCGGCGGGATGCAACTATCGACGAGTGAGAAACGGCAGGCATTTTCATGGTGGCTGAGGACGGGCCGCCTGCCGACCGTCAGGTCGGCGGCGGGGCTGGAGCTCAAGTTCAACCCCTATCACGATCCGAAAGACGGCCGATTCACCTTCGGTCCCGGAGGGGCTGGGTCCGTCGCCGCTTATGGCGAAGGGCAAGGGCCACGAATGGGGCGCGGCGGCAACAGCCGGGCGTTCGAAGACCCTATGACGGTGGAGCAGGCGTTTCCCGAGATCAATGATCCTGCGCTGAAAACATTCGCTGCAATCACCGGGCCATTATTAGACATCGTCGGGCCAGCCGCTGAAGCGCAAATCCAAGTACTCGATCGGCACTCGAAGGAGGTGCTTAGCGATATAAAGAGATTAGACCCGAATTTCGTTTATCAGTACATGAACTCGGGTCACCCCAGCGTCGAAGGGAGCGCCAACAGGCTTGACGATCTGTTAATGTGGCAAGCCGCGACGCATGCAAGGGTTTTAGCCGACTACGCGCCGCTGCGCGCACAGATGATCCGTCGGGTGCAGCGAGAGGTGGATAAAGCTTATAAAGAAGGATTGGAGC
This sequence comes from Sphingomonas sp. 2SG, assembly GCF_005503285.1. Classification (NCBI taxonomy): domain Bacteria; kingdom Pseudomonadati; phylum Pseudomonadota; class Alphaproteobacteria; order Sphingomonadales; family Sphingomonadaceae; genus Sphingomonas; species Sphingomonas sp. 2SG. The sequence continues at coordinate 8,987 of NZ_SCMZ01000064.1, read as the reverse complement.
GGCTTAATAAGGGAACGCTAAAAAATCGTGGTGTGAACAACGGCATGAAATTAGGAAATTTCATAGATGTTCACGTGAGAGAAAACATTCGAGAAACGTTAAATCAATATGGTATAAAAATGTCTAGCAATGGAATGGTGCGAGTCAATCGGCGGGAATATGTAACATCGAAAGGCTCGTACGGTCTGCCAGATATTCGGATTGCTGATACCTATATTGAAGTCAGTATAACTAGAAAAACGATGGCCGATGAGCAACTACGGCGTTTTTCTGAAACCAGTCCAAAGCCACGCTATATCGTTGTCGTCACCCCCAGCGGTACGCATCCTAACCATACATATGTCATAAAGCAGTGAGGCAATATGGAACCGCAACGCAAGGAAGGCGGGCGTTTGTACGTCCCCCAACAGTTGAGCGAAATCCAAGATTTCCTGATCTGCACGATGGCGGCGGCGCCGTATTTCAACGAGGTGACGTTCTACGGCTATCATCGATCGATCGATAACCAGTTTGCAAGTATTGAACTGGGGCTAGCCGCCGTCGCGGATAAGGTCGGCGAAGAGCGCTACCGGACGGTTCTCGCTGATGCGGATGAAGCCAAATCACTGTTTCTAGCCGATCCCGACGACACGAATGGCAAGACGGCCGAGGGATGCGACAAGCTCATGGCGATCTATGACATCCTCGAAGAGGTGCGGGGCGAACGATATCACGCCGGCATTCTCGATTTCGAGGGTCTACTGACCGGCGACTGATCGAGACGAGTGACCGCCAGCGTGGCCGGGACCGCATCAGCGTGCGGTCCCGGCGTCGATGTCACCGGATCGGCGAATTCGGGTCGAGCCGCATGTCGAGGTACTTGTCGACCGAGCGCATCAGCTCCGGCGTCTCGTTCTCGAAGAAGTGGTTCGCCTTCGGGATCGTGTCGTGATGGATGGTGATGTGCTTCTGGGTGCGCAGCTTGTCGACGAGCTTCTGCGTCGCGCCCGGGGTGGCGACCTCGTCGGCCTCGCCCTGGATGATGATGCCCGAGGAGGGGCAGGGCGCCAGGAACGAGAAGTCGAACATGTTCGCGGGCGGCGCGATCGAGATGAAGCCGCGGATTTCGGGACGGCGCATCAGCAGCTGCATGCCGATCCACGCGCCAAAGCTGACCCCGGCGATCCAGGTGGTCGACGCCTCCGGATGGAAGCTCTGCACCCAATCGAGCGCGCTCGCCGCGTCGGACAGTTCGCCGATGCCGTTGTCGAACGTCCCCTGGCTCTTGCCGACGCCGCGGAAGTTGAAGCGCAGCGTCGCGAAACCGCGGCGCTGAAAGGTCTTGTAGAGCTCCTGCACGATGCGGCTGTTCATCGTGCCGCCGGCGGCGGGGTGCGGATGCAGGATCATCGCCACCGGTGCGCGCGGACGGGGAGCGGGCGCGAAACGGCCTTCGAGACGGCCTTCGGGGCCGGGAAAAATGACTTCGGGCATGGGTCTCGCCACGTAAGAAGGGGCGCGCTGTGCAGCGCAGAACGTTGCGCGCTATATAGGCGTCGGGCTCCGACACGCAATTGGAACGAATCCTGTCCCAACGTCTCTATCTGGATCACGCCGCCACCACGCCGATGACCGATGCCGCACGCGCGGCCGTCGTCGACGGATTGGTGCGCTGGGCGAACCCGTCGTCGCCGCACGCCGAGGGGCGCGCGGCGCGGGCGGCGCTGGAGGCGGCGCGACGCGCCATCGCCGCGGCGTACGGCTGGCGGGGCGAGACGCTGCTGACCAGCGGCGCGAGCGAATCGCTTTCGGTCGCCCTGGGGCGGACGACGCTGCCGCGGCGGATCGTCACCGCGGTGGAACATGATGCGGTACTGCGCGCCGGCGGCGATGCCGCCGTGGCGCCGGTGGGTGCGGACGGGATCGTCGATCTGGCGGCGCTCGCGGCACTGCTCGCGGCGGGCCCTGCGCTGGTCTGCGTGCAATGGGCGAACAGCGAGACGGGGGTGCGCCAGCCGCTGGCACCGATCGCGGCGCTGGTGCGCGACGCCGGCAGCCGATTGCTGGTCGATGCCGCGCAGATGCCGGCGTCCGTCGAACTGGCGGGGGTGGCGGATATGGTGGCGCTGTCGGCGCACAAGCGCGGCGGCCCGCCGGGGATCGGCGCGCTGCTGGTGCGCGATCTCGCGCTGCTGCATCCCAGCGGCGGGCAGGAGCGCGGCTATCGACCGGGGACGGAGAACCTGCCCGGCGCGCTCGGCTATGCCGCGGCGCTCGGCGAGGCGGAGCCGGACCATGGCGCGCTGCGCGCCCGGCTCGACGATGCGATCCTGCGGTCGGGGGGTGAGATCGTCGCCGCCGACAGTCCGCGTCATCCGGCGATCGGATCGTATCGTCTGCGCGGGGTCGCGGCGGCGGCGCAGCTCATCCTGCTCGACAGCGCCGGCTTCGCGGTCTCGGCGGGCAGCGCCTGTTCGAGCGGCAGCATGAAGCCGAGCCATGTGCTCGGCGCGATGGGCTGGGACGCGGCCGCCGGGCGCGAGGTGATCCGGGTGAGCTTCGGGCGCACCACAAGCGAGGCGGACGTCGACGCCTTCGTCGCGGCGTGGCGGCAGATGGCGAAGACGTCGCGGCGCGCGGCATGATCTATCTCGATTATCAGGCGACGACGCCGCTCGCCTCCGAAGCCTTGGCGGCGATGCTGCCATGGCTCGAATCGCAACATGCCAATCCGCATTCGCTACATCGGCCGGGCCGCGCCGCCCGGGCGACGGTCGAGGTCGCGCGCGATGCGGTGGCGGCGCTCGCGCCGGCGGGGGGCGCGCTCAGCTTCACCAGCGGCGCGACCGAGGCGCTCAACTGGGCGATCAAGGGGACCGGCGGCGCGATCGTCACGCTGGCGACCGAACATGCCGCGGTGCTCGACACCGTTGCGGCGGAGGCGGCCCGTGGACGGCAGGTGACGGTGCTGCCGGTCGGCGACGACGGGCTGGTCGACCTCGATCGGGCCGCGGCGGCGATCGGGCCGGGGGTGGGACTGGTCGCGGCGATGCTGGTCAATAACGAGATCGGCGTGATCCAACCGATCGCGGCGCTCGCCGAACTGGCGCATGCGGCCGGCGCGCTGATGCTGTGCGATGCGGTGCAGGGCTATGGGCGTATGCCGGTGCCGGCGGGATGCGATCTGATCGCGGTGTCGGCGCACAAGCTGCATGGGCCGAAGGGGATCGGAGGCTTGTGGATTCGCGACGGCGTGACGCTGGCGCCGCTGATCCACGGCGGCGGGCAGGAGGCGGCAGGACGCTCGGGGACGCTATCGCCTGCGCTGTGCGCGGGTTTCGGTGCCGCGGCGCGGCTGATGGCGGAGCGGGCTGCGGCCGATGCCGCGCATGTCGACCGGCTTTGGGCGATCGCGACCGCGGCGCTGGCGGGATGGGACGTCAACGGGTCGGTGACGCGGCGGTATCGCGGCAATCTCAACGTGCGACGCGACGGGCTCGACGTGGCGCGGCTGATGAGCGACTGTCGCGATCTCGCGTTTTCGGCGGGATCGGCGTGTGCGAGCGGCTCGGGGCGGTCGAGCCATGTGCTGCGCGCGATTGGCCTGACCGAGGCGCAGGCGCGGTCGAGTATCAGGCTCGGTTTCGGGCGCTATACCGGCGAGGACGCGCTGCGGGACGGACTGGCGGCCATCGTCGCGGCAGCGGCTCGGCAGGGGGGAATGGCATGATTCGCGTGGTGTTCGTCGATCCGGATGGCCGCAGCCGACAGGCGGAAGGCGCCGAGGGCGCCCGATTGCTCGATCTCGCGCAGGCGGATGGACATCCGCTGGAAGGGACGTGCAACGGCGACATGGCCTGTGCGACCTGCCACGTCGTCATCGCCGCGGAGGATTTCGCCCGCATGCCGGCGGCGCGCGAGGAGGAGGAGGATCTGCTCGATCTGGTCCCCGCCGCGTCGCGGACGAGTCGGCTCGCCTGCCAGGTGCGGCTGACCGCGGCGCTCGACGGGCTGACGGTGCGTCTGCCCTGACGGGGTGGCGGGGCAGCGATCCTGACATTTTCACAACCGCGGGTTCAGATCGCATGCATGGCGCCCACGCCATGGTGCGGACATGCCCGATGTCGGGCGTGTGAGGAGTAACCCCATGAAGCTCATTGCTTTGTTCAGCGCCGCGGCGCTCGCTGCCGGCACCTTGATGACCGCCGCGCCCGCCGAGGCGCAGCGCTACGGCTACGATCGCGGCTATCACCGCGGGTACGATCACCGCGGCTACGACCGGCGCGACGACCGCCGCTGGCGCGATGGTCCGCGTTTCCACGGGCGCGGCTACGATCGTGGTCGCGGTTATGGCTATGGCCGGGGTTATGGCGGCGGTTACGGGCGGGGCTATGGCCGCGGTTATGGTCGCGGCCGCGTCGTCTGCCGTGTGCATCGCGGCTATTACGGACCGCAGCGGCGCTGTTTCACCGTCTATCGCTAAAGCGGCCGGCGGCTGGCGGGGCGATCCGCCGGCCGTGAAACATCGTTAACGGCAAAGCGTTCTTGCTGCGACGCAACACGAACGTTTATGGTGCCGCCGATGACCCAGACCGAAGCCGCGACTGCCGCACCGACGGGACCGGTGCCGACGATGTTCGAAGCGATCGTGCGCCTGCTGACCGTGACCGCCACCTACAACAAGGGGACGGTGACGATCGCGCCGCATATTCTCTACACGCGCCATGGCGAGATCTACGTCGACGCGGTGACGGTGGAGCGCGACGGCAAGCCGCCGCGCGAGGAGAAGGTCGGCACGTTCAAGATGGACGGACTCGGCGAGCCGACGCTGACCGACAAGGCGTTCGCACCGAGCAGCCTGTTCGAGCCCGAAGCCGAGAAATATGCCGGCGTGACGCTGATGGCGGTCGAACGGGCCTGACCGTTCGACCGCCGCTCGCTCAGCGGCAGCGCACCTGCGCCTGATTCTGGTCGATCGCCTTGCCGGCGAGCGCGCCGACCGCTCCGCCAAGCAACGTGCCGACGATCCGGCTGTGGCCGCCGTCGATGACGTTGCCGAGGATGCCGCCCGCCGCACCGCCGGCGATGAGGCCGGTCGTGCCGTCGCTGCGCTTGCAATAATAGCGGCCGTCATTGCCCGCATAGACGCGGTCGTTGGGGCTCAGCACGCGCTCCTGCGCGCCCGGACGATAGTAGCGGGCGGGATCGTAGCCGTTTTCGTACCGGTCGTCGTCACGATCGTCGTAGCGCTGGTCGTCATAGCCGCCCGGCACCGGCGCCTGGCGATAGCCGCCCGGGCCCGGCGTGCCGCGCAGCGCGCGATAGCGGTCGAATTCGGAACGGTAGCGCGCCATCTCGGCATCGAACCGCTGTTGCGCGGCGGCGAAGCGGGCGTCGTCGGCGGCGGACTGGGCGACCGCCGGGGCGGTTGCGGCGAGGCTCGCGCAGACCGCGGCGGACAGCAGAAGGGACCTGAACATCGGGATGATCCTCTAAGGGACCCGTGGAGTCGGGTCCGCAACGATCATAATCCGATCCGACCTTGGCGGTTCCTGAACGACCCTCACCCGATCGTGACGAAACTGTCCATCACGCGCTTGCGGCCCGCCGCCTCGAAGTCGATCTCGAGCTTGTTGCCCTCGATCTCGGCGATCGCGCCATAGCCGAACTTCTGGTGGAAGACGCGCAGGCCGACCGAAAGGTCGCTGCGCCCCTTGTTGCCGATGCTGACCGCGCTCGACCGGCTTTCGACGATGCGCGTCGGGGCGGTCGAAAAGCCCGAGCCGCTGCCCGCCGCGCGCTGCCAGCCGGGACCGCGCCCGGTGCCGCGACCGACGTCGGCGAAGGGGTCGGCGCGTTCGCTCCAGTTCGCGCGCCACAGGCTCTCGCCACCCGACATCGTCGTCTCGGCATCGGTATGTTCGGGGGGCAGTTCGCCGACGAAGCGGCTCGGGATGCTGGACGTCCACTGGCCATAGATGCGGCGGTTGGCGGCGTGGAGGATCGTCGCGCGCCGCCGCGCGCGGGTGATCGCCACATAGGCGAGGCGGCGTTCCTCCTCGAGGCTCTTGGTGCCGCCCTCGTCGAGCGAGCGCTGCGACGGGAACAGCCCCTCCTCCCAGCCGACGAGAAAGACGGTGTCGTATTCGAGACCCTTGGCGGCGTGGATCGTCATGATCGTCACCTGCGGGTCCTGGACGCCGCCCTCCTTGTCCATGACGAGGCTGACATGTTCGAGGAAGGCGCCGAGCGATTCATATTCCTCCATCGCGCGGACGAGTTCGGACAGGTTCTCGAGCCGGCCGGCGGCGTCGACCGATTTCTCGGCCTGCCACATTGCCGTATAGCCGCTCTCGTCGAGCAACTGGCGGGCGAGCTCGGCATGTGGCAGGTCGCGCGCCATGTCGCGCCAGCGGGCGATGTCGCCGACGAGATTACCGAGCGCGCGGCGCGCCTGCGGGGTCAGTTCGTCGGTGTCGAGGATGCGCGCCGCGGCGATGGTCAGCGGTATGCCCTCGATCCGGGCGAGCTGGTGGATCTTGGCGAGTGCCTTGTCGCCGAGACCGCGCTTGGGGACGTTGACGATCCGTTCGAAGGCGAGATCGTCGGACGGCTGATTGACGATGCGCAGATAAGCGAGCGCGTCGCGGATCTCGGCGCGTTCGTAGAAGCGGAAGCCGCCGATGATGCGATAGGGCATGCCGATCGCGATGAAACGATCCTCGAATTCGCGAGTCTGATGCTGCGCGCGGACGAGGATGGCCACCTCGTCGAGGCTCTTGCCGCTGCGCTGTGCCGCCTCGATCTCCTCGCCGACGCGGCGCGCCTCCTCGGGGCCGTCCCAGACGCCGAGCACGCGCACCTTCTCGCCCGCGTCGAGTTCGGTCCACAAAGTCTTGCCGAGCCGGCCGCCGTTGTTGGCGATGACGCCCGAGGCGGCGCCGAGGATATGCGGGGTCGAGCGATAATTCTGCTCGAGCCGGATCACCTTCGCGCCCGGAAAGTCCTTCTCGAACTTGAGGATGTTCTCGACCTGCGCGCCGCGCCACGAATAGATCGACTGGTCGTCGTCGCCGACGCAGGCAATGTTCTTGCGCGCCTGCGCGAGCAGGCGCAGCCAGAGATACTGGACGACGTTGGTGTCCTGATATTCGTCGACCATGATGTACTTGAACCGCTCTTGGTACATTTTGAGCACCTCGGGATAGGTCTTCAGCACGGTCAGCATGTGCAGCAGCAAATCGCCGAAATCGCAGGCGTTGAGGGCCTTCAACCGCTCCTGATATTGCGCGTAGAGTTCGCCGCCGCGGCCGTTGGCATAGCGTTCGCTCTCGCCAGCATCGATATCGGCGGGGACCAGCCCCTTGTTCTTCCAGTCGTCGATCAGCCCGGCGAGACTGCGCGCGGGGAAGCGCTTCTCGTCGAGATCGGCGGCGACGATCAACTGCTTCAGCAGGCGGAGCTGGTCGTCGGTATCGAGGATGCTGAAATTGCTCTGCAACCCGACCAGCTCGGCGTGGCGGCGCAGCATCTTGGCGCCAATCGCATGGAAGGTGCCGAGCCACGGCATGCCCTCGACCGCGTCGCCGACGAGCCGGCCGACGCGCTCGCGCATCTCGCGCGCCGCCTTGTTGGTAAAGGTGACGCTGAGAATCTCCGACGGCCACGCCTTGCGCGTCCACAGCAGATGCGCGAGCCGGGCGGTGAGCGCGGCGGTCTTGCCGGTGCCGGCACCGGCGAGCATCAGCACCGGGCCTTCGGTGGTCAGGACCGCGTCACGCTGCGGCGGGTTGAGCCCCTTGAGATAGGGCGGGTCCTGCAAGGCGTTGGCGGGGGCGCTGAGATCGGTCACCGGCGAACAGGTAGGGAACGGCGCGCGAGCGGGCAAGTCCGATCGGCCACCGGTCGTCATCAAGGCGACACCGGCATGTAACGCATGCGTAACGACCGACTGCTAGGGCGACCCCGCCGGCGGAATGGTCGGCTTCGTCCAGCCGGCGCCCGGGAGGCGCGCGGGGATCGAGCCGGCTCGCCGCGGCGAGTCCGATTTGTAGGAGTGTCATCATGAAGACGTCGCATCACGCCGCCATCGCGGCGGTCGCCTTGTCGTGCCTGTTCGCCGCGGTTCCGGGCGCCGCCATCGCTGCGGAGCGCGAGCCGGTGCAGGTCAAGGTGTCGGCCAAGGGGCTCGACCTGCGCAGCGAATCGGGCCGGCGGTCGCTGCAAGGCCGCATCGTCCGCGCGGTGCGCGCGGCGTGCATCCCCAATCGTGCGACGCTGGAGATGCGGCTCGACGCGCTGCGTTGCGTCAGGGAGATGCGCGACGACGGCACGCGCCAGCTCGCGGCACGGGCGGGCGACGTCCGACTCGCCGGTCTGCACGACGCCGATCGTTCGAAATAAGGCTTTCGCTCGGCGGCGCCGCGCTTGCCGGCGCGTCGCGACAAGTGGTCAAGTCCATGAAAAATCGGGGCAGCCGCAAAGCGACCGCCCCGTAGTTCAGGGAGGGTCGGCCGACAGGGGAGGCGACCGACACGTCGCTACCCACAGGGGGAGAGGAGCAGCGACCATCTCTGTCTAGGCGTGGATTGTTGCGAACGGATTTCACAACTGTTGCCCGCGACGATTTTTTCGCGATTAGAGTGACCGCATGCCTTCGCCGTCCGCCACGCCGCCCGCGCCCGCCTCCGCCCGACGCATCCTGACCGCCAGCCTGGTCGGCACCGCGGTCGAGTTCTACGATTTTTACATCTACGCCACCGCCGCCGCTTTGGTGTTCGGCGAATTGTTCTTCCCTGCCGAGAGCAAGACCGCGCAGCAGATGCTGAGCTTCGCCAGCTTCGGCCTCGCGTTCATCGCGCGGCCGGTGGGCGCGATCGTGTTCGGTCATTTCGGCGACCGCGTCGGCCGCAAGTCGACGCTCGTCGCCAGCCTGATGCTGATGGGCGGGTCGACCGTCGCGATCGCCTTCCTGCCGACCTACGATCAGGTCGGCTGGGTCGCGCCGT
>NZ_SCMZ01000063.1:0-19208 GCF_005503285.1 Sphingomonas sp. 2SG | reverse complement strand
GGGCGGCGGTCGGGCGTGCCGCCGAGCCGGTCAACGCGCATGCGGCACCCGCCAGACCCATAGCAAAGGAGCACCACCGCCACCGCATGATGCTCCTTTGCCGCGTCGGCGTTGAAGACTGCTTAAAATATGTTGTTCTGAATGGCTTCTATCGGGTTTCGTGCGGACGCTCAGAACCAGCCGCGCACGCCGACCACCAGTGCCGCGCCGCCGGCATCGTCGTGCGTCGTCGGCCGCCGGCGGTGCTCCCACGACAGGCCGACGTAAGGCGCGACCTCGCGCCGTATCTCGTAGCGCAGACGCAGGCCGAGCTCGGCCTCCGACAGTCCCGCGGCGATGCCGCTCGCCGGCACGTCCTGCGCGGCGACGTTGAGTTCGGCGCGCGGTTGCAGGATCAGCCGCTGGGTGACGCGCTGGTCGTAATAGGCCTGGACGCGGCCGAGCAGGTCGCCCTTGTCCGACAGGAACAGCGCGCCTTCGACCTGGAACCAGTAAGGCGCCAGCCCCTCGACGCCGACCGTCGCATAGGTGCGCTTGGCACCGGCGCCGAGGTCCTGCCGCAGGCCGCCCTGCAGATCGACATAGGGGCCGATCGCGCGCGAATAGAGCGCCTGTATCTCCGCCCGATCGATCCGGTCGGTGCTGCCGTCGCCCTCGCTCTTGACGACCAGCCGGTGGATGTCGCCGCCATACCAGCCCTCGCCGTCCCAGCGCAGGCCGTCGCGGCCGTTACGCACCTGCACCTCGGCGAAGTCGAACAGGATCTGGCCGAAGGTCATGCCGCCGTGTTCGGCGCGCATCCGCCGGTCCGCCGCCGCCATCGCCGCCGGATCATAGAAGCGCGCGGCGGCGAGATCCCGCGGCGGTGCGGGCGGCGGCGCATTGCCGGCGGGCTGGTCGGTGCCGGTGGCCGTCGCTGCCGCGGGAGCGGGGGCCATTGCGGGCATGTCGGGCATGGCGTCTGGGGGGGCGGCTGCGGTGCAATGGCCCATCGCGGCGTGTTCGGGCGGGCAGGCGGTGGGTGCGGCGGGCGCCGCGGAGCGGGGCGTCACCGGCCGCGCCTTGGGCTTCGCCTTCGGCTTGGCTTTGGGACGCGCAGGTGCGGGCATCTGCATGCCGGGCATCTGCATCCCGCCCATGTCATGCATCTGCGCCGCGGCGAGCGCGAGCGCAGGTAGCAGCGCGCTCATGCGCCCGCTCCGGCGGCGGGGTCGGGGCGGACGCTGACCACCTGCATCATCCCGGCATGCATGTGGTAGAGCATATGGCAGTGGAACGCCCAATCGCCCGGCGCATCCGCGGTGAGATCGAAGGTCGCGGTGCCGCCGGGCGCGACGTTGATCGTATGCTTGCGCGGGCTGTGGTCGCCATGGCCGGTGACCAGTTCGAAGAAATGGCCGTGCAGGTGGATGGGGTGCGCCATCATCGTGTCGTTGACCAGCGTCACGCGGACGCGCTCGCCCTCGCGGAACGCGATCGGCGCGGTGACCGCGTTGAGCTTCACCCCGTCGAAGGCCCACATATAGCGTTCCATGTTGCCGGTCAGGTGGATGCGAAGTTGCCGCGACGGCGCGCGCGGATCGGGATTGACCTCCTGCGCGACGAGATCGCGATAGACGAGCACCCGGTGGCCGGTATCGGCGAGGCCCTGCGGCGGCTCGCCGGTCCGGTCCGCGGGCATCGGCGCGATCGTCTGCACGACCGGCGTCCTCGGCACGTCCGGCTCGGCGGCGAAATCGCGCATGCCGTGATGCATGCCGGCCATCCCCGCCATCTCCCCCATCCCCATGTCGCGCATCGTGGCGAGCGGACGCCGGCGCAGCGGCGGCACCGCCGCGCGCAGGCCGAGCCGCGGGGTCAACGTCGCCCGTGCCATCCCTGACCGGTCCCACGCCTCCGCGACCACAGTATAGGCGCGATCCGCCGGCGTGACGATCAGGTCATAGGTCTCGGCGACCGCGATCTGGAGTTCGTCGACCGTCACCGGCCGCACGGTCTGCCCGTCCGCCTGCACCACCGTCAGCGGCAGGCCGGGGATGCGCAGGTTGAAATTGGTCATCGCTGCGGCGTTGACGATGCGCAGCCGTACGCGCTCGCCGGGCGCGAACAGTGCGGTCCAGTCGTCCTTGGGGCCATGACCGTTGACCAGATAGGTATAGGTGGCACCGGTCACGTCGGAGACGTCGGTCGGGTCCATCCGCATGCCGCCCCAGGCGAGGCGATCCTTGGCCGGTTGGTCCCGCCCGGCGAGCAACCCGGCCAGCGTCTGCTTCTGATAGTTGAAATAGCCGCCCTGCTGCTTCAGCTTGGTGAAGATCGCATGCGGGTGCAGCGGGCTGTGATCGGAGAGCACGATGACGTGTTCGCGGTCCGCCGCGATCGGATCGGCGCCGGCGGGATCGATGACGATCGGGCCGTAATGCCCCATCTGCTCCTGCAGGCCGGAATGGCTGTGATACCAATAGGTCCCCGCCTGCACGACGGGGAATTCGTAGGTGAAGGTGGTGCCCGGTGCGATGCCCGGGAAGCTGATCCCCGGCACGCCGTCCATCTGGAACGGCACCAGCAGCCCGTGCCAGTGGATCGACGTCTCCTCGGCGAGGCGGTTGGTCACTGCCAGCCGCACCCGCTGCCCCTCGCGCAGGCGCAGCAAGGGCGCCGGCAGCGTGCCGTTGACGCCGATCGCATGCGTCGGCCGGCCGTCGATCGTCGCCATCAGGTGATCGACGGTGAGCGCGATATCGAGGCCGGTCAGCGTCGGCAGCGCCGGCGCGAGCCCCGTCGACACCGGCTGCGCCCAGGCCGGCAGCCACGGCACGGCGAGCGCGCCGACACCGAGACCGGCATCGCGCAGGAAGCCGCGGCGGGAGGGTGAGGTCATGCGGGGCCATTTGCGCATTGGCCGCCGCGAAGGCAAGGCCGGTGAGGCATCGCGACCCGATCGCACTTTTGATACGGGCGCGTTATGGTCGATGGCGCGCCGGCATGGAACATCATCCGACGCCCAGCGCTATCCGACCTGACCCGCCGATCGCGGGATGATTTGACGAAAGAGGTACCACGTGGCCGCAGACAAGCTCGAAATCGACAATGCTTCCATCCTCGACAATCCGAACGAGCGCCAGGTCGAATTCTCCGGCGAGGTCGACGCCGAGGAACTGCAATTCGCCGTGCAATATGACGTGCTCGAGGCGTTGAGTGGCGACGCACCCGAGGAAGACGATGCGGTCGAGATGTTCAACCGCTTCTCGGACGAGATCGCCGAGGCGGGGCTCGCCGCACTGGCGCGCAACCCGGATCAGCCGTTGATCGTGATCAGCGAAAACGATCTGGAATGAGGGATCGTGCCACGGGCGGCCCTCGCTGAGGGCCGCCCGTGGTCTGCATCGCGAGGGTCTTATTCCTCGTCGGTGCCGAGCGTATCCTTGGCCGCCTGCAGCGCGGCCTTGCCGCCCTTGCGCGGCGCCTTGGCGGCACCGGTAGCGGCGCCGGCGCCCTGATCGACCTTCTGGCCCGCCTTGCGACCCAGGCCGATCGTCTTCGCCATCGCGCTGCGGCTCTCGCTGTAGGACGGCGCGACCATCGGATAGTCGGGCTTCAGGCCATAACGCTGGCGATAGTCGTCCGGCGTCAGGCCGTGCGTGGTCAGGTGCCGGCGCAGCGTGCGATACGGCTTTCCGTCGATCATCGAGATGATGTGATCGCGCGACGCCAGCGATTTGCGCACCGAAACCGCGGGGACATAGTCCTGCGCCGCCTGCTCGGGCTCGGCGGCGTCGGGGCTGGCGAGACGGCCGACCGCGGCATGCATCGATTGAAGAAAGGCGGGCACGTCGTCGGCATTGGTGCGGGTGTTGGGATTGCTGAGCCAGGCAATGGTCAGCTCGGTGGCCAGTTCGACCGTGTTGGTTTCCGTCGTCATGGGGGGTACTCGCTTCGTCGGACAAAAGGCGCCGGACACCTGGGGGAGGCTCGGCTGTAACCTACATGCCCTTTGACGGTCGAAAGTCAAAGGAACAATTTCAGGCCTGCGTCCCGAATTGGCTTCGACACTTTGACGATCCGGTACAAAGCATGATCGTCGCACTGTCGGCAACGTCGCTCAGGCAAAGATCGACGAACAACTCGGCGGCTAGCTACGTCTAATCTGCACCACCAAGGCTTACGAGGGTGAGCGCGGCCGGGAACGCACCGGAGTGCTTATCCGTATCATTTCCCAAGGTTTGCTGAACAGGAATTCCATGGCTCTCAACCCCCGCCTGTCCGGGCGCGTCGCGGCACGGGCCCATCATTCGCCGGCTGCGGCGATCCTGCAGAAAATCGAACCGTTTTTCGCGATCGGCCAGGTCTCGGGCGGACCGTTGCTGATCGCGACGATCGTCGCCTTGGTCGTCGTCAACTCGCCGTTCGGCGCCGACTACGTGCGGTTGTGGGACCGGCCGGTAAGCTTCAGCTACGGTGCCTGGACCTTCGGCCGGCCTGCCGCCGAATGGATCAACGATGCGCTGATGCCATTGTTCTTCCTGATCATCGGCACCGAGGTGAAGCGGGAGTTCGTCAAGGGATCGCTCGCCTCGTGGCAGACCGCGATCTTCCCCGTCGCCGGCGCGATCGGCGGGCTGGTGGTGCCGGTCGCTCTCTATCTCGCCTTCAATTACGGCACGCCGACGCAGCACGGCTGGGGCGTCGTCGCGGCGATGGACACCGCCTTCAGCCTGGCGATCGTCGCGATGTTCACCAACCGCCTGCCGCCGGCGGTGCGCGCGGTGCTGCTCGCCTTCGCCGCGATCGACGACGTCTTCGGGCTGCTCGTCATCGCGGTCGCCTATACCGCGACGATCGACTGGTGGTTCGTGGCGCTCGCGGCGGCGGGGTATCTCGGCATCGTCGGCCTGCTGCGGCTGCGTTGGGTCGCGTCCATCCCCTATGTCCTGCTCGGCCTCGTGGTGTGGATCGGGGTGTTCGGCTCGGGCATCCATCCGACGATCGCCGGGGTCGCGGTCGGCCTGCTGCTGCCGACCAGCTCGCGCCTGTCCGAAAGGGTGTTCGCCGAACGCGTGCAGCGCCCCGTCGACCAGTTCAAGGAAGCTGTCGCCGCGGCCGAGGATACCGACGATCCCGCGGTCGAGGAAGAGGCGCGCGATCACGCGCAACAGCGGCTCGGCTACATCCACGAAATGGCCGCGGCGACCGACGAGGCCGCCGAACGGCTCGTCCGGGTCCTGACCCCGTGGGTCTCCTACATCGTGCTGCCCTTGTTCGCGGTTTCCAACGTCCGCATCCATTTCTCACCCGAGCTGGTCGGCAAGGCGCTGCATTCGCCGTTGAGCGCGGGTGTCGTCGTCGGGCTGGTGATCGGCAAGCCGCTCGGCTTCCTCGCCGCAACCTGGCTGGCGACGCGACTGGGGCGGGCGACGTTGCCTGAGGGCGTTACGTGGCAGATGGTGCTCGGTATCGGCGGCGTCGCCGGTATCGGCTTCACCATCTCGCTGTTCATCGCCGAACTCGCCTTCGCCGATGTCGCCGAGACCGAACAGGCGTCGCTCGGCATCCTCGTCGCATCGATCCTGTCCGGTCTGTTCGGCTATTTTATCTTTTGGCGGGCAGCGACGTCCAAGTCGGAAAGCGAATAGGACGTGTTTTAATTCAACGATTTACTTGCCGCTAGGCGCGAAACGGGTGTCACCGTTTTGCAACATTGACCGTCGTTTGGCGTATACGATATCCACTTCCTTGAGAAACCCGACGGATAACAGTCTGATTCGGTAAAGATTATCAGGGGAGTTTAACCATGAAAGCTGCAACGTTCCTCCTATCCGTGGCGCCGCTCGCGCTGTTCGCGGCGCCGGCGCTGGCCGCGCCGAATGGCCAGACCGAAAGCGCCACGCCGCAGGGCAGCGAGACGGAGGAGCTGAGCCAAGACCAGGACATCATCGTCACCGGTCTGCGTGCCAGCCTGCAATCGGCGCAACGGATCAAGCAGACCTCGGACTCGATCGTCGATGCGCTGGTCGCGCAGGACATCGGCAAGCTCCCCGACAATCAGGCGGCGGAAGCGCTGGCGCGGCTGCCCGGCGTGCAGGTCACCCGCTTCGACGACGAGGCGACCGGCGTGCTGGTCCGCGGTCTGCCCGACGTGACTTCGACCTATAACGGTCGCGAGATTTTCACCGCCCAGAACCGCAACGTCGCATTACAGGACTTTCCGGCGCAGGCGCTTGCCGGCATCGAGGTCTATAAATCGGGCACCGCCGACCTGATCGAGCCGGGCCTCGCCGGCCTGATCAACGTTCGGTCGCGGCGGCCACTCGACTTCAAGGGCCTGTTCGTCGGCGGCGGTTTTCGCGGCACGTACAACGACCAGAGCAAGAAATACGACCCGACCGGCAACATCCTCATATCGGATCGCTGGACGACGCCGATCGGCGAGATCGGCTTCCTCGCCAACGTCACCTATGCGCAACAGCAGTATCGCAACGCGGTGCGCTACAACGACCAATCGGTGCAGAAGGTCAGCTCGCTGTCGCCGGTCACGCCGGCGAGTGCCGGCAACCAATTCTATTATCCCTATTCGGTCGGCCTCTACAGCAGCGGCGGCCGCCGGTATCGCCCGTCCGGCAATATGGCGCTTCAGTGGAAGCCGTCTGACAAATTCGAAGTCTATTTCGACGGCATCTATCAGGGCTATCGCGGCCGGCAGGCGACCGACTGGTTCGCCGCCGATCTGCGGGGGATCGACAGCGTTCGCGGCGCGCCGGTCATCTCCAACGTCGTGCTGATGCCCGGTCGGACCGATCAGGCGGCAAGCCTGACCAAGAGCGGCGGTGTCGCGCCGACTGCGTATCGCAGCACCGGCGCCGATTATACCAACACCTATCAGCGCGTTCGGGGCGATCTGGCATACAGACAAGGCGGTGCTGTCGACCGATCTTGCCTATACCAGTTCCGAATATGGCGCGCGTAGCTGGAGCTTCGACAGCGCCTTCGCCAGTTCGCCAACGGTCAATGCCGCGTTCGACGTGCAGGACGGCTCGTCCTTCGACTTCGTCGGGTTCGACGCGAAGAACCCGGACAATTATATCTGGCGCGGTTATTACGAAAGCCGCGGCGTCGCCAAGGGCAAGGGTTGGCAATGGCGCGGCGATCTTGTCCTCGACACCGAGATCGAAGCGCTGCCCGAGATCAAGTTCGGCTTTCGCTACACCGATCGCGACGCATCGGCGAATAACGGCAATCGTTATGCCTATACGCTCCCGCTCAACGTCCCGCTCGCCAGCCTTCCCGTGGGCCAGCTTGAGCTGATCCAGAATACGTTTCGCGGCGACGCCCAGAAATTTACCCAATATCTGATGCCGACGCGTGACGGTATTGCCGGGAACGTCGCGGCGCTGCGCACGCGGTCGATTGCCGCCCTGCGTCAACTGGTCGCGCTGAACCCGACGGATACCGGTTATCGCGACGCGCTGACCAAATTCCTCGCCGACGACGTGCCGATCCAGCCGTACGACCAGTTCTACGCGAAGGAGCAAAGCTACGCGGCTTACGCTCAGAGCAAATATCAGTTTGATATCGGCTCGGTGGGTTTCGACGGTACGTTCGGCGTCCGGCTGGTCAATACGGCCGGCACCTATTCCGGTACGTCGCGCATCTACAACAATGATGTCGAGACTCTGACGCCGCAGACGATCAAGCAGAATTACGTCGACGTGCTGCCCAACCTCAGTCTGCGGATCAAGCCGCTCGAACAATTGCAGCTCCGCTTTGCCTATACGAAGACACGCACGCGGCCCGACTTCGGCACGCTCAACCCGGCGCTCGTCATTACCCAGAATATCGCCGGCGGCGTCGTCGATCCCGATTCGCCGCTGCTCAACGTCAACGCCACCGGATCCGGCGGCAATCCTGACCTGAAACCGCTGACCTCGAACAATTACGACGTCAGCGCCGAATATTATCCGACCTCGACGTCGAGCATCACGTTCGCGGCCTTCTATCGCGACCTGTTTGGCTTCATCGGAAATTACGAACGCCAGATCCAGGACCCGGTCTTCGGCGTCGTCCGCCTGTCGCGTCCGGAGAACGCCGGCAAGGGCAAGATCAAGGGGTTCGAGGTCGGCGGCCAGACGTTCTTCGATTTCCTGCCCGGCGCGCTCAGCGGTTTTGGCGTGCAGGGCAACGTGACCTTCATCAACGGGCGGAACGCCTTGCCGGAGGCGCTTGGGGTCGGGACGCCGCTGGTACGCCTGACGGGCGTATCGAAATGGTCGGGTAATGCCTCCGTCTTCTACGAGAAATACGGGGTCACGACCCGCCTCTCGTACAATTACCGGTCCGACTATATTTCCAATTACCGGCAGAATACCGACGGTTCGCAATATACCGGGGTCGGCGTGCGGGCGATCAAGCGGCTCGACTATTCGCTGAGCTACGACGTGCTCAAGCAAGTGACGCTGAGCTTCGACGTGACCAACATCCTCGCCGGGCCGTTCAAGAACTTCAACAACTATACCGCGACACGGACCTATCCGGTCGATGTGCGCTACGAGGGGCGCTATATCGGGCTTGGTTTCCGGTTCCGCTTCGGCGAGTAACCGCGCTCAGCGCCAGCCGAGCGCGGGCGCGACGTGGCGGAGCACGGACTCGATGACGTGGGCGTTATAGGCCACGCCGAGCTGGTTCGGCACCGTCAGCAGCAGCGTGTCCGCCTCCGCGATCGCCTCGTCGGCGCGGAGCTGGTCGATCAGCGTCTCGGGTTCGGCCGCATAGGAGCGGCCGAACACCGCGCGCATATTGTCGATCACGCCGATCTGGTCGCTGCTGTCGCCGCGGCCGAAATACTGCCGGTCGCGATCGTTCATGAGCGCGAAGATCGACCGCGACACCGAGACGCGCGGGGTGCGGGCATGGCCCGCCTCCTGCCAGGCGGCGCGATAGGCGCGGATCTGCTTGGCCTGCTGGACGTGGAACGGTTCGCCGCTCTCGTCGGCCTTGAGCGTCGAACTCTGCAGGTTCATGCCCTTTTGCGCCGCCCAGATCGCGGTGGCGTCGCTGCTCGATCCCCACCAGATCCGCTCGCGCAGCCCTTCGGCATGCGGCTCGAGCCGCAGCAGACCGGGCGGGTTGGGGAACATCGGCCGCGGATTGGGCTTGGCGAAGCCCTTGCCGGCGAGCAGTTCATAGAACAATTCGCCGTGGCGGCGGCCCATGTCGGCGTCGCTCTCACCGGGCGCGGGGGCATAGCCGAAATGGCGCCAGCCCTCGATCACCTGTTCGGGCGAGCCGCGGCTGATGCCCAATTGCAGCCGCCCGCCGCTGATCAGGTCGGCGGCGCCGGCATCCTCTACCATGTAGAAGGGGTTCTCGTAGCGCATGTCGATCACGCCGGTGCCGATCTCGATCCGCTTCGTCCGCGCGCCGACCGCGGCGAGCAGCGGGAAGGGCGAGGCGAGCTGCTGCGCGAAATGGTGGACGCGGTAATAGGCGCCGTCCGCGCCGAGCTCCTCCGCCGCGACCGCGAGGTCGATCGACTGGAGCAGCACGTCTTGCGCCGAGCGGGTCGCCGAACCGGGGGCGTCGGACCAATGGCCGAACGAGAGAAAGCCGATGTTCTTCATCGCGACAAACTGGGCCCGATCGTGAGCCGTCACAAGATTGCGCACGGAATGGCTGCGTTTCCGAAAACTTCTTTCAGCCCGGCGCGGACCCCGTCTCGGGATCGAAGCGGGGGTTGTCGAAGTCGATCGGCGACGGCTTGACCTCGGCCGGCGGCACCGCGCTTTCCGCCCAGGCGCGGCACAGCATGTCGCGCAACATCGTCGCGCCGGCGCTGGTCCGCTCGTAGATCAGCGCGCGCACGTCCTTGTCGGCGAAGTCGCGAAAGCCGTTGCGCCGTTCGAGGATGTAGACGCGCTCCATCTGGTCGCCGGCGGTATCGAGGAAAGCGAGGATCGCGTCGAACATGTCGCCGCTGCGCCGTCCCGGGGCACCGATGCGCGGCGCGAGATTGGCGGCGGTCAGCCGCATGCCGTCGACGAAGCCGCTTTCGAACCGGCCGTGGATCGAGCGATCGGTCGTATAGCCCTTGGGATTGGCGCCGCGCCAGCCGTCGCTGTTGACCGAGTCGTGCAGCGGCTGCGCACCGTCGCCGATATAATGGCCGAGGCGGATGACATCGAAGGCGCAATGCTGTTCGGCGAAGGCGGCATCGCGCTGCGCCGCCTGCGCCGCGCGGACCTGCCGCATGCAGACGATGATCCGTTGATACGCCTCCATCGCCGCATAGGGGAGAGTGCCCGTCCAGCGGACGTTGGTGCGCGCCGCGGTGGCGGGATCGCTGCGCTTGATCGCCTCATAGTGTTTGAACAGCGCGATGACGAATTCATAGCGCGAGCGTGGGATCGGCTTCAGGAAAGCGAATTGCTCGCGGAACCAGCCGTGGTTCGGGTCTTCCTCGATCTTGGCGAAATTCTCCGCGGCGTTGCGCCACGCGTCGGGCAGCGCGGCGGAGCTGGCGATATAGTCGACGTGCCGGCGCAGAAAGACCGGGCCATCGTCGGGGATCGCCGCGATCGCGGCAAGGTCGATCACCGCATGCGCGGTGCCGCCCCAGGCGAGCGCGGGCGTCGGCAGCAGGGCGAGAGCGGCGAAGAGGAAGCGGCGCATCGGCGGAGGCTTTCGGATCAGGGGTCGAGCGGGTCGCGCGGATCGATGCGCAGTGATTTGAGCGACGGGCGGAATTCCAGCTCGGTCGGCGACAGGCGGCGACCGACCGTGCCCGGCTCGTAGCCGAGTTCCGTCCGGTTGCGTTGCGCGAAGGCCGGGCTGGCGATCGTCTCGCTCTGGCCGGGATTGCAGACGATCAGCGTGTCGCGGTCGAGCGGCGCGCCGATCGCGGCGAGCACCCGTGTCGCGTTGCGCAAATTGGTCGTGGTGTGGCGCGCATAGGGTTCGATCAGGATCGCCTCGGCGGGGATGCCGTAGCGGTCGATCAGCGCGCTGCGCATCTGCTCCGCCTCGGTGAAGCGCGTCGCGCGGGGATGGGCGCGGCCACCGGTCAGCAGGATGAAGGCGATATCGCCGCGCGCGAACCGGTCCGCGGCGAGGCGAACGTGATATTTGCCATAGGGGCTGAGCGCCGCGTCCGGCGTTTCCGGGCCCACGCCGGTGAGGATCAGCGCGCTATACCGCCAGCGCGCCCAGTCGAGCGTGCGCGCGCGCCGGGCGGCGGGCGCGTTGAGGCCGCCGGTGATCGGCTCGAAGCCGATCGCGTCGGTGCGGTCGCTGACGTCGAGCAGCGCCAGCGCGAATTCGACGCTGGGGTCGAGCGCCTGCGCCGAGCCGCCGCGCGGCGTCCGCGCCAGCCAGTCCGCCGCCTGCACCCGCGCACGCAGCTCGAGCGGATCGAGTGTGCCGGCGCCGTCGATCTGCGGGTAGCGCGGCACCTGATTGAGCGCATAGGTGCGCAGGATCGTGTTGATCCCCTCGATCTCGCGCGCCGCCTGCGCGCGTGCGCCGTCATCGGCACGGCTGGCGTTCGCCGGCACCGCCGCCGTGAGCGCAGCGCCCTCTTCGGGCGTCCACACCATCGCCTGCGCGAGACAGGCGAGATCCTGCGCGCACGCCGTGCGCCGCGCGGCGCGCGCCGCGAGCATCGCCGCAACGCCGGCTTGTGCCTCGAGCCGGGCGGTCGCCGCCGGGTCGCCGCCGAGTGCGTCGAGCAGCGGGAACAGCCGGTGCGACAGCGCGGCGACGACGCGGTCGCCGGCCGGCGCGGCGGCGGCGGGCGCGCCCGCCAGCATCAGCGCCGCCGCCGCCAGCCGCATCCTCACCACGATTTGCCGACGACGAGGCGGACGTTGCGGCCGAAGATCGGCCGGCCGTAGATCGCCTCCGGGCTGCCTTGGCCGCTGACCTGATCGGTGCGCGTATTGCCTTCGGTCAGGCCGTGCGCATTGAACAGATTGTCGCCGACGACCTGCAACTGCCACGTTCCGTGCCGCACCGTCACGCCCGCACCCGTCGTGCCATAAGCGGGCAGCGCCGTGCGATTGTAGAAGTCGACATAGCGCTTCCCCATATAGGTGTAGCGACCGTACAGCGAGATCGCATTGCCGCCCAGATCGAAGTCGAAGCTGGGGCGGATGTTACCATAGATCTTCGGCTGGCGGACGATCTGCTTGCCCTCGGCCTGCGCCGGGTCGGCGCCATTGGCGTTCTGGAAGTTGCGATATTCGGGGTCGCTGACCGTCAGCGCACCGTTGAGCATGAACCATGGCGAGACCGCCAGCGCGCCGTCGAACTCGACGCCCTTGACCTTGGCCTTGCCGATGAAGGGGACGTTGACGTCGTTACGCCCCGTCGTCGGGTCGAAGGCGAGGAACGAGGCGTTGAGCGGATCGAAATTGGTGTAGAAGCCGGTGACGTACAGGTACGAACGGCCGGCGGCGAGCTTGAGGCCGGCCTCATATTGGTTGGCGATCGTGGTGATGATCGTCGGGTTGATGCTCATCACGGTCTGCACGCTCGGCGGCGTTTCGAGATGCGCGGCGCGGCCGTAGATGCCGATATGCGAGTTGAAGTCGTAATTGGCGCCGATTGTCCAGTTGGTGGCGTGCGTCTTCAGCCGCTGGTTGATGATGCCGCCGGTGAAGGCGCGGGTCGCATCGTCGGCCAGCGTGGTGGCATCGCCGAGGTTCGCCGCACCGGTAAGCAAGGCATAGCCGTTGTAGTTATAGCGCTCGTGACGGATGCCCGCATCGATGCGCAGTCCCGGCACGATCTCCCACGTATCGTTGGCGAAGACCGCGATCATCTGTGCGTCGGAATCGCCCTTGGTCAGCGTCGCGGCGTAGCTGAGCGCGCCATTGTCGGTGACCCGACCGATCCGCGTACCGGCGGCATTGTAGGCGACGAGATCGAGCGTGCGGGGCCGGCTCGCGACCTCGATCAGATAGTTCTGGTAGATCGTCCGGCTGTCTTCGCCATACAGACTGCCGTAAAGGCCGAGCTTGAGGTCGTGGCTGCCGAAGCCGGTCTCGAACTTCTTGGCGACCGACAGATTGATCTGGTTCGAATAGAATTTCGAATGGATGTCACGATACTGGCCCTGCATGACCAGCCCGGACGCGCCATAAGGATCGTAGACCGTGTTCGTGCCCGCCAGCACGTAGCCCAGCGACGTGACGGGGCCGAATGCAGTCGTCGCCCGCGCCTGATAGCCGCTGGCGAAGGCATTCGCATCGGAGGGATTGGTCGTCGAATAAAAGGCGGTGAAGTCGAGTTTGCCCATCGTGAAGCCGGCCTTGGCGGAGACCAGCCAGCCGTCGAATTCGGCGTCATATTGCGCGCCGACGTTGACCATCCGCATGTGGCGTCCGTCGCCCAGATCGCTCGCCTCGTTCTGCACGACGCCGGCGCCGTTGCGGTAGCGCAGGTCGACGTTGCGCAACGCCGGCGAGTTCAGCGTGCCGCTGAAATAATCGATGTATCGGTCGAGCGACACCGACGGATTGCGCGGGTCGGCGGTCGGGATCGGCAGGTAGAAGACGTTGTGATCGTTGACGTAGTTGACGCTCACCCGCAGCGAACCGTTGTCGAGGTCGTGCTTGATGTTGGCGCGGAACTGGCCGCCCTTGTCGTTGGGGAAGCCGTTGTCACGATAGCCGTCGTGATAGCGGACGAAGCCGCCGACCGCATAATAGGTCCGGTCGCCGAGCGGCCCCGACTGGACGAAATCACCGCGGTACATGCCGGTATCGCCGAGCGTCAGCTGCGCCTTGCCGCGCACCGTGTCGCGGCCGGTGACCTCGATCGCGTTGACGATCGCGCCCGAATAGCTGGCATAGACCGGCGCCGGGCCGCCGCGGACCACCTCGACGCGCTCGGTCATCAGGTCGGGCTTGAGGATCGCGTCGCCGCGGAAGAAGACGCCGTCATTCTCGTGGAACAGCGGCAGGCCGTCCTGTTGGAAGCTGACGAAGCCGCCGTCGTTGGGCAGGCCGCGGATGCGGTAGATGTTCTGCACCTCGCCGCCGGTGATCTCGGTCTGGAAGCCGGGAAGCTGGCCGATGAGGTCGGCGAAATTGACCGGCGCAATCTTCTCGATGTCCGCCTGCGTCACCGTGTTGATCGCATAGGAGGCGTCGAAGCGGCGCTGCGCACGCGTCGACCCGGTGACGATGATGTCGCGATCCGCCGGCTCGGGCGTGGTGGCACCGGTCTTTTCGGGCGCCGTCGCGGCGTCGGCCGTCTGGGGTGCATCCGCCTGGGGCGCCGCGGTCTGGGCGGAGGCCGGTGCGGCGAGGATCGTGCAGAGCGAGACGAGCGCGGTGCTGGTGGCGAGAACGGATTTGAACATGAGGCCCCACTGTTGATCGTTCGATGTGCTGATCGCTGCCGCCGTTGCGGCGTGCCGCGTCCCCTTGGTCAAGGATTGTGACATTCCCGCTTAAACCGCGAAAAAACTTTCGAGCCGGGAGCGGAGGTTGAGCGGATCACCCGTTGAAACGGCCGACAGCGCTATTGCGAACGCTTAGCGTTTGATTACGGGGCGCCGTTCGAAGGGGGAACGGCAATCATGAACATCTGGAGCAGCGGCCTGTTGGCCGCGGGCCTGGCGGCGGCGACGCCCGCCGTCGCGGCACCGGCATCGGCGGCGGACGACCGCCCGCCGCCGACCGGATTGGGGCAGGATATCGTCGTCACCGGCCGTGCCTCGCCCGCACCGAAAGGCGCCGACGACCGCTACCAGCCGACCCCCGACGCCTCGACGTTGCGCTCCGCCGCGACGACGCTCGACACGCCGCAGGCGGTCAACATCGTCCCTGCGCAGGTGATCCGCGATCAGCATCCGCGCTATCTCGACGAGGTGCTCGCCAACGTCAGCGGTATCACCCAGGGCAATACGCTCGCCGCGACGCAGGATACCGTCCTCAAGCGCGGCTTCGGCGGCAATCGCGACGGATCGGTGATGCACAACGGCATGCCGCTGGTGCAGGGCCGCGGCTTCAACGCCGCCGCACAGAGCGTCGAGGTGCTCAAGGGGCCGAGTTCGCTGCTCTACGGCATCATGGACCCCGGCGGCGTCATCAACATCGTCAGCCGCAAGCCGCTGCTCGCGACGAGCGGCTCCGTGGCATTGACCGGATCGAGCTATGCCGCGGGCCGCGCCGGGCTGCAGGCGACCGTCGATCTGACCGGGCCGATCGCCGGCGCGCTCGCCGGCCGGATCGTGCTGGATCACCAGGACGAGGATTATTGGCGCGTCTTCGGCACCCGCCGCGACACGCTCGTCGCGCCGTCGCTCGGCTGGTACGGCGCCACGACGCAGGCGGTGCTGTGGTACGAATATCGCCGCTTCTCCTATCCGTTCGACCGCGGCATCGCGCTCGATCCGCGCACGCTGACGCCGCTGGCGATCCCGCGCCGCCGGCGGCTCGACGATCCCGTCAACCGGATGTGGGGCGACAGCCATCTCGTCCAGCTCGCGGTCGACCATCAGCTCGGCGACGGCTGGGCCGCGCATCTCGCCGCCAGCTTCAACAGCGAAAGCTATGATGCCGGCCAGTTGCGCGTCACCGGGATCGACACCGCCAAGGCGACGCTGACCCGCAGCAACGACGCCACCCGCGGATCGCTCGGCACCGACGCCTATGTTCAGGCCTATGCCGACGGCCGTTTCGGTCTCTTCGGCGCGGAGCACCACGTCATCCTCGGCGTCGAGGGAGAATATCGGCGCTATTATCGCCGCGACCTCATCCGGCAGAAGGTGCGTTACGGCTTCAACGTGCTGCGGCCGGTCTACGGTCGCAAGCCGTTCCCGACCGCGGTCTCGCCGACGGACAGCGACCAAACCGACCGACTCCACAACGTTTCGCTGTTCGGGCAAGACGCGATCCACCTCGGTGACCGCTGGATCGTCACCGCCGGCGGCCGGCTGATCGGCTTCCGGCAGCAGGCGGGGAAGGGGCGGCCGTTCGTCACCAACACCGATCTCGATGGCTGGTCGTTCGTCCCGCAGGCGGGGCTGGTGTGGAAGGCGGCGGACGTCGTCTCGCTCTACGCGAGCTACACGCGCTCGCTGAAGCCCAATTCCACCGTCGCGCCGCTCGACGGCGGTGCCGTCATCACCTCCGCCATGCCGCCCGAGCGCGGCCGCTCCTACGAGGTGGGCGCGAAGCTCGATCTGCCCGACGGCATCACCGCGACACTGGCGCTGTACGACATCGACAAGCGCAACGTGCTGGTCCGGCAGTTCGATGCGAAGACCGCGCTCAACGTCTATCGCACCGCGGGTCGCGCCGCCTCGCGCGGCGTCGAGCTCGATCTCGCAGGGCAGGTGACGCGGACGCTCAGCCTGATCGGCAGCTATGCCTATACCGATGCGCGGACGACGGAGGATCCGGTGTTTGCCGGCCGGTCGCTCGCCAACGTCGCGCGCGATACCGGCTCGCTGTTCTTCGCCTATGACGTCGGGGCGCTGGCGGGAGACGACCGGCTGCGCTTCGGCGGCGGCGGGCGCTATGTCGGGCGGCGTCCCGGGGACAATGCCAATAGCTTCTGGCTGCCCGCTTATACCGTCGTTGACGGCTTCGTCAGCTACGACACGACGCTCGCCGGGCGGACGGTGGCGTTGCAGTTCAATCTCAAGAACGTCTTCGACCGCACGTATTATACGTCGGCGGTCAATGCCTATGGGGTGGCGATCGGCGATCCGCGCCGCGCGGTCGGCACTATCCGGTTCGCGCTGTGACGGTCGCGGTGAGTCGCCGGCGACGACCGAGGCGTTCACGAGGCTTCGTCGATCGCCTCAAGAAAACCGTCACCCCGGAACCAGTCCGGGGTGATGGGTGGTAGCTACAACTTGCCGCCGGGCTTCTTACAGACGACGGATCAGTTGGTCTTCACCGCGACCTTGCGGTCGCCGTTCGAGCTGACCGAGGTTTCGCGCAAGACCTTGTGCTTGACCGTCTTGTGGCCGACCTTGACGCCGAGCACCTTCTTGGGACGGTGCGTCTTGCGCTTGCTGGTTTCGGTCACCTTGGTCGTGGTGGTGGCGACGCCGTCATGCACCTTGGTGTCGTGATCGACCTTCGTCTCGCGGACGGTCTGCGCCATGGCCGGGGCGCCGCAGGTGAGGGCGAAGCTGAGGGCGGCGGCGACGGCGATATGCTTGCGTGTCATCTCATGTCCTTCCGAATGCGTCCGGCACCCGCGCGGGGCCGGCCGACCCGCATCAACTCCGCGCCCGTCGTTCGGTTCATTACCGTTTCGGACTATTCCATACGGATGCGGGCGGATGACGCTCAGGCGGATTTGGCGCGGAGCAGCGCCGCGCCGAAGCCGATGAAGATGATGCCGGTGAGACGGTTGAACGCGCGCTTCACCGTCGGCCGGGCGAGATGCGCCGACAGCGAGCGGCCGCCCATCGCATAGACGCCGTACCAGAAGCATTCGAGCGCCGCGAAGGTCACCACCAGTATCGCGAATTGCGGCCCCTGCGGTGCCGTCGGCGTCACGAACTGCGGCAGGAAGGCCGCGGCGAACAGCAGCAGCTTGGGATTGCTGATGCCGATCGCGAAGCCGCCGCGGAACAGCGCGGCGAGCGAGACCGTGCGCGGCAGCGTGCCCGCGCCGACGTCGATCGGCGCGACGTCGGCCCGCCACGCCTTGACGCCGAGGACGATCAGATAGGCGACGCCGGCATAGCGCAGCACCTCGAACGCCCCGGGCAGCGCGAGCAGGAGCGTGGTGAGCCCCGCGGCGGAGGCGGCGAGCACCAGCACCAGCGCGGTCAGGCATCCCGCCATCGCCGCGACGCTGCGCCGCGCGCCGAGCGCAACGCTGCGCGACAGGATGTGGAGCATGTTCGGTCCCGGCGTTCCGCACAGCAGGAACACCGCGCCGACGAACAGCCACCAGCCATGAAGCGTCACGTCATCCTCCTCTTTCGCCGATCGCTACAGCGTCCAGTCCATCTGCAACCACAATTTGCGCGTGTCGGTGGCGAAGCGGTCGGCGCGATAGTCGGCGTAGCGCAGGCTGGCGACGGTGCGCCCGATGCGCGCCTGCGCGAGCAGGTCGATCTCGTTGCCATAGTGCCGCACCAGCCGGTCGCTCTCGAAGCGGTGGTAGACCGCCTGCACGCTCACCGCCTTGAGCGCGCCGAGCTGCGGCCAGCCCCAGCCGGCGCTGCCGTAAAGATCGCGGATGCCGTCGGCGGGCGTGGTGGTCAGTTTGTCGGCCCAGCCCTGAAATTTGAAGATCGAGGCGAGCGGCGTCTGGAAGCTCGCCAGCGTGGCGCCGCGGCTGCGCCCGCGCCCCGCGCCGAGCACCTCATAGCCGGCGCCCACCTTCGGACCGGCGAGGTCGAGGCCGATGTCCGCCAGCCAATAATCGGCGGCATAATCGTTGGGGTTGCGGTGATAGTCGGACTGGCGCGC
Source organism: Sphingomonas sp. 2SG (assembly GCF_005503285.1). Taxonomy (NCBI): domain Bacteria; kingdom Pseudomonadati; phylum Pseudomonadota; class Alphaproteobacteria; order Sphingomonadales; family Sphingomonadaceae; genus Sphingomonas; species Sphingomonas sp. 2SG. The sequence continues at coordinate 768 of NZ_SCMZ01000063.1, read as the reverse complement.
ATGGCTCGCGGTCCACGCCAGCTTCGTCTTGCCGAAGCCGCGCGATCCTGCCAGCCGTGCGCCATAGGTCTGGCTCGACAGGCGATAGCCCTGGACGATCGCCTCGTCCTGATCGACCAGATAGGCGAAGCCGGCCAGCGTACCGACCGGTGTCGTCACCCCCAAGGTCGCGAAGACGTTGTTGCCGCCGATCGCCTGCTGCCGCGCACCCGCCCCGTCGATCCCCCAGACCGTCCGCACGCCCCAGGCATAGGTGACGTCGGCCTTGACGCCCTTGACCGGGGTCAGCTCGGTGCGCACCGCATCGAAGGTCTGGCCGTTGTTGCGTATCGCGGCGGCGCCGACGAAGCGCTCGTCGTCGAGCTGGATGCGCTGGCGGCCGGCGGTGACGGTCAACGCGTCGCTGCGATATTGCAGCTGCGCGCGATAGAGCGCGACGTTCTGCGGGTCGCTGATCTGCGGGCGCACGGTCGCCGGACCGGCAAGCCCGTCGTAATAATCGCCGACGATCGCCAGATTGCCCTGCGCTTCCGCCAGCGCGGTCCAATGCCCCTCGCGGGCCTGCAACCCGGCGCGGACGCGAACGGTGACCGCGTCCGCATGCTCGGGCAGGCCGTCCTGCTCGACATGCTCGTGGCGCAGGCGCGCCTCCGCCAGCGGCGTCAGCGTCTGGGCTGCGGCCGGCCCGGCGGCGATGACGGCGACGGACAGCAGCGACAGATTGAAGATCAGGCGCATCGTCTGATTGGAACCCCCTCGGCGACGCCC
>NZ_SCMZ01000062.1:0-19378 GCF_005503285.1 Sphingomonas sp. 2SG | reverse complement strand
GGGCCGGCGTTTCGGGTGGGGGCTGGGTTGCCATGTCGGTCTCTCCTTCATATGACCCAACGTTCCGGGTGCGCGCCGGTTGCCTCTTCGCTTGCCCCCGGGCGCTACGCTGGTATAGACGCGCGCCCAACGGCGGGTCCTTTGTGCGGGCGTGGCGGAATTGGTAGACGCAGCAGGTTTAGGTCCTGCCATCGCAAGATGTGGGGGTTCGAGTCCCTTCGCCCGCACCAGTCCCGCCGCTTTCGGGCGGGACGGCAGCCTTATTGAATTTCCGTCAGATTTCTCAAGATTGAAGGCCGAACATGCAGACTGTCGAGACGTTGAACGAGGGCCTGAAGCGTGCCTACACGCTGACCATCACCGCCAAGGACATCGATGCCAAGGTCGATGCCGAAGTGAAGCGCATCGCGCCGCAGGTGAAGATGCCCGGCTTCCGCCCCGGCAAGGTCCCGGCCAATCTCGTGCGCAAGATGCATGGTGAATCGCTCGCCGCCGACGCGCTCAACAGCGCGATCCAGCAGGGCGTGCAGCAGCTGATCGCCGACAAGGCGCTGCGTCCCGCGATGCAGCCCTCGGTCGCGCTCAACGACGATTACGCACCCGGCCAGGATGCCGCGGTGACCGTCGAGCTGGAAGTGCTGCCGGCCGTCCCGGCACCGGCGATCGATTCGCTCAAGCTCGAGCGGCTGACCGTGCCCGTCGCCGACGAACTGGTCGACGAGCAGCTGCAGAAGTTCGCCGACCAGTCGAAGAAGTGGGATGACGCCGACGACAAGGCCGCCGAGACCGGCGACCTCGTCACCGTCGATTTCGTCGGCAAGACCGCCGACGGCGTCGCCTTCGACGGCGGCACCGGCACCGACATGGGCGTCGAGCTCGGTTCAAGCCGCCTGATCCCCGGTTTTGAGGAGCAGCTCGTCGGCGTGAAGCTCGGCGAGGAGAAGGTGCTCAACGTGACCTTCCCCGAGGATTACGGCGCAAAGGAACTCGCCGGCCAGCCCGCGACCTTCGAGATCACCGTCAAGAAGATCCAGGTCGCCGCGGAGAGCAAGATCGACGAGGATCTCGCCAAGAACCTCGGCCTCGAGAGCCTCGAGCAGCTGCGCGGCCTGATCAAGGGTCAGATCGAGCAGGAGCATAACGGCCTCACGCGCACCCACATGAAGCGCAAGCTGCTCGACCAGCTCGCCGAGGGGCACGATTTCGAAGTGCCGCCGTCGATGGTCGAGGCCGAGTTCGCGCAGATCTGGCAGCAGCTGGAGCATGAGGCGACGCACGAGGAAGATCCCACCGCGGCGCTGGCCGAGATGGAAGCCGAGCGCGACGATTATCGCAAGATCGCCGAGCGCCGCGTGCGCCTGGGCCTGCTGCTGTCCGAGATCGGTCAGGCGAACGGCGTCGAGGTGTCGCAGCAGGAGATGAACCGGCTGATCGCGCAGGCCGCGCAGCAGTATCGCGGCGAGGACCAGCAGCGCTTCATCCAGTACGTCCAGCAGGAGCCGATGGCGGCCGCCCAGCTGCGTGCGCCGCTGTACGAGGACAAGGTCGTCGACTTCCTGTTCGACAAGGCCGAAGTGACCGACCGCGAAGCGACCCGCGAGGAGCTGGAAGCCGCGATCGAGAGCGAGGACGGTTTCGCGACCGGCACGCACACGCACGATCACGACAACCACAAGCCCAAGGCGAAGAAGGCCGCGGGCGAGGCCAAGCCGAAGAAGGCCGCCGCCAAGAAGCCGGTCGCCGAGGGCGACAATGCGGCGACCGAGACCCCGGCCGAGGATGCCGGTGCCGAGGCGCCCGCCAAGAAGCCGCGCGCCAAGAAGGCCGCCGCGCCGGTCGAGGCCGAGACCGCGGTGACCGAATCGTCGCCGGTCGCAGCGGAAGCGGCGGAAGGCACCGAGGCCGCGGACGCCCCGGCGAAGAAGCCGCGCGCGAAGAAGGCCGCTGCGTCGAGCGAGGGCTGAGACTGATGGGGGAGGGGGCCGCGGTCCCCTCCCCACCATCGTCATCCCCGCGTAGGCGGGGATCCATAGACGCTGACGCTGCGGCTCCATTGGAGACCTGCGCGTCTGGATCCCCGCCTGCGCGGGGATGACAAAACTCAATGTATTATGCCAAACCCGTTGATGCTGAGCCTGTCGAAGCCTCGTGAGACTCACAGCCCTTCGACAGGCTCAGGGCAAACGGACGGATATCGGGTAGACGCATGCCGAGCGCCGCGATGAGGATTCACCCGTGACGCAACCGACGATCGCAGTCCTGCTGCCCTGCTACAACGAGGCTGCGGCGATCGCGCAGACCGTCGCCGGCTTCCGCGCCGCGCTGCCGGACGCCACGGTCTACGTCTACGACAACAATTCGACCGACGACACCGTCGTGGTCGCGCGTGCCGCCGGCGCCGTGGTCCGGACCGAGCGCATCCAGGGCAAGGGCAATGTCGTCCGCCGGATGTTCGCCGATATCGATGCCGACGTCTATGTGATGGCCGACGGCGATGCGACCTATGATGCAGCCTCCGCCCCCGCATTGGTCGCGCGGCTGCTCGACGAACAATGCGACATGGTCGTCGGCAGCCGGATCAGCCAGGTGCAGGAGAGTTATCGCCGCGGCCATCGCTTCGGCAATGCTTTGCTCACCGGCATGCTCGCGCGGCTGTTCGGGCGCAGCTTCACCGATATCCTGTCCGGCTATCGCGTCTTCTCGCGCCGCTTCGTCAAGAGCTTCCCGTCGCTGTCCTCGGGCTTCGAAATCGAGACCGAGATCAGCGTCCACGCGCTCGAACTCAAGATGCCCTGCGCCGAGATCGAGACGCCTTATTACGCGCGGCCGGAAGGCTCGGCATCGAAGCTGAGCACCTATGGCGACGGTTTCCGCATCCTCAACACCATCCTGACGCTATACCGGATCGAGCGGCCGCTGCTGTTCTTCGGGGTGATCGGCGCGCTGCTCGCCGGCATCGCGGCAGCGATGAGCGTGCCGCTGGCGATCACCTATATGCACACGCATCTGGTGCCGCGCTTCCCGACCGCGATCCTGATCACCGGGCTGATGATCATCGCCGCGCTGTGCGGCTTCGCCGGTCTGATCCTCGATACCGTGGTGCGCGGGCGGCGCGAGGTGCGCCGGCTCGCCTATCTCACCCATCCCGCTCCGACCGCCGGGGCTTGAACTCCCCCGCGGGAGCGCCGATGTTGGCGATCTTCGGGGCATATAGAGAGATTTTCATGCATAATCCGTTCGAGACCGGCGACTTCATGAGCCCGATGGCCAGTGCCGGCCTTGGTTTGCAGCAGACCCAAGCGGGGCTCGTGCCGATCGTCATCGAACAGTCGAACCGCGGTGAGCGCTCGTTCGATATCTTCAGCCGCCTGCTGCGCGAGCGGATCATCTTCGTCACCGGCGGCGTCGAGGACGGCATGGCCAGCCTCATCACCGCGCAGCTGCTCTTCCTCGAGTCCGAGAACCCGAAGAAGGACATTTTCATGTACATCAACTCGCCGGGCGGCGTCGTCACGGCGGGCATGGCGATCCACGACACGATGCAGTACATCCGTCCGCGCGTCGGCACGGTCTGCATCGGCCAGGCGGCGTCGATGGGCAGCTTCCTGCTCGCCAGCGGCGAGCCGGGCATGCGCGTGGCGCTGACCAATGCGCGGATCATGATCCACCAGCCGTCGGGCGGCGCCCAGGGCATGGCGTCGGACATCGAGATCCAGGCCAAGGAAATCCTGCGTATCCGCGCGCGGATGAACCAGCTGTACGCGCAATATACCGGCCAGCCGATCGAGGAGATCGAGCGCCGGATGGATCGCGACACGTTCCTGGAAGCGCATGAAGCCAAGGAATTCGGATTGGTCGACGAGGTGTTCGACAAGCGTCCGAGCCCCTCGGAAGACGTTGCCCAAGCGGCATAAAGGCGCAGTTCCGCGCCCGGCCGTGCCGTTAGGGACGTTTGGGCGTTGTGGTTTGCGTAACGGCCGGTCTACCATGACCGGCCTCACCAGCGGGGCCTCACCCGCGACAAGGAAGTTTGAATGACGAAACTGAGCGGTGGCGACTCGAAGAGCACCCTCTACTGCTCGTTCTGCGGCAAGTCGCAGCACGAGGTCCGCAAGCTGATTGCCGGACCCACCGTGTTCATCTGCGACGAGTGCGTCGAGCTGTGCAACGACATCATCCGTGAGGAGACGAAGTCGGCGCTGGTGTCCAAGAAGGATGGCGGCGTGCCGACTCCGCAGGAGATCTGCGACGTCCTCGACGATTACGTGATCGGCCAGAAGCGCGCCAAGCGCGTGCTGTCGGTGGCGGTGCACAATCATTACAAGCGGCTCAACCACGGCGCCAAGGGTGCCGACGTCGAGCTGAGCAAGTCGAACATCCTGCTCGTCGGGCCGACCGGCTGCGGCAAGACGCTGCTGGCGCAGACGCTGGCGCGCATCCTCGACGTGCCGTTCACCATGGCGGATGCGACGACGCTGACCGAGGCGGGCTATGTCGGCGAGGATGTCGAGAACATCATCCTGAAATTGCTCCAGGCGTCCGACTATAACGTCGAGCGCGCGCAGCGCGGCATCGTCTATATCGACGAGATCGACAAGATCAGCCGCAAAGCCGAGAATCCGTCGATCACCCGCGACGTGTCGGGCGAGGGCGTGCAGCAGGCGCTGCTCAAGCTGATGGAAGGCACCACCGCCAGCGTGCCGCCGCAGGGCGGGCGCAAGCATCCGCAGCAGGAATTCCTGCAGGTCGACACGACGAACATCCTGTTCATCTGCGGCGGCGCCTTCTCGGGCCTCGAGAAGATCATCGGCGATCGTTTGCAGGGCAAGTCGATCGGCTTCGGCGCCTATGTGGCGGCGCCCGAGGAGAAGCGCACCGGCGAACTGCTGCGCCAGACCGAGCCGGAGGATCTGCTCAAGTTCGGTTTGATCCCCGAGTTCGTCGGCCGTCTGCCGGTGATCGCGACGCTGGAGGATCTCGACATCCCGGCGCTGGTCAAGATCCTGTCCGAGCCGAAGAACGCGCTGGTGAAGCAATATCAGAAGCTGTTCGAGATGGAGCAGGTCGAGCTGGACTTCACCGACGATGCGTTGGTGACGGTCGCCAAGAAGGCGATCGAGCGCAAGACCGGTGCGCGCGGGTTGCGCTCGATCCTCGAGGCGATCCTGCTCGACACGATGTTCGACCTGCCCGGTATGGACGGCGTCGACGAGGTGATGATCGACAAGGACGTGATCGAGGGCCGCAAGGAGCCGATCCGCGTCTATGCCGAGAAGAAGAAGGATGGGGCGGGCGCCGCGGCCTGATCCATTTCTGTGGAAACGATGAGGGGGGGCGTCGCGCGACCGGCGCCCCTTTTTCGTGGGGCGGTGGCTGGTCACTGGTATCTCTGGCATTGCCGCATTGCCACATTGGTCGAGAGGCGCTGGCGCGTCCGCCCCATCTTTAGTGTTCCCGCGACGGCGGGAACCCAGGGCCAAGCGGAACAACGTCCGGTAGCGTGCGGGACTCCTGGGCTCCCGCCTGCGCGGGAGCACTGGCGAGGTTTTGCGCGGGAGCACTGGCGAGGTTTTGCGCGGGAGCACTGGCGAGGTTTTGCGCGGGAGCACTGGCGAGGTTTTGTGCGGGAGCACTGGTGAGGTTTTGACGCGTGCTCGTGCGCGCGGGAGCGCGATAGCTGACGAATTCCGCACCTTCGCTAGGTGCATTCGACGTTTTGCAGACGCCCGCCTCTGCCGGGTCGCCGGGAGAATTTGCAAAAGTCCGTGGCGGGCCGGAGTGATGGGTCGGGCGGGCCGCGCGTCGCATCCGAGAGGTCGTAATTGCCGGCGAAAACGATGGCGTGACATCGCCCGCGCGTCGCATCGCCTCATCCGGCGTTAACGTTGCCAGCCCCACGGGGGCGTTCAAACGACGGAGCGACGATGGCAACGACACGGATCGAGACCGCACCCGGCCTCAGCCCCTTATGGCACGAAGGCCGCGGACCGCTCGCGATACTGCCGCCGCTGCTGTTCCGCGACCGGCGGCCGTGGCTGGCGATCCTCGTCGGCTGGCTGCTGACCATCGTCGGCAGCATCGCGCTGAGCACCGCGATCGATCATTTCGTGCCGGGCAATCCTGGGCCGGATCTCGGCGACACCTCGGGACCGGTGAAGCTGTTCCTCGTCGCCGGCTTCAGTCCCGTCGTCGAGACGCTGATCATGGCGGGCGTCCTCAGCCTGTTGCTGCGCTGGCTGAGCGGGTGGCAGGCGGTCTTGGCGAGCAGCGCCTTGTGGGGAATTGCGCACAGCCTCGCCTCGCCGTGGTGGGGGGCGGTGATCTGGTGGCCGTTCCTGATCTTCTCGACGCTCTACGTCACCTGGCGGCCGCGCGGCTTCTGGTGGGCGGTCGGCGTCGTGGTGGCGGTGCACGTCCTCCAGAACCTGTTCCCGGCGATCCTGCTCGTCATGGGCGACTGACCGCCGCCGGCGAAACAGGCGTGGCGCCCGCCGCGTCGGCGTCCTAGACCCGGAGCGACGCCAGAAAGACGAGCCGGACCATGACCTTATCGGAACGCTACCATCGCGACGGCCATGTCGGCCTGCCGCACCTGTTCGTGCCCGAGGTGCTGCTCGCTTTCTACCGGATGATGCAGGCCGATCTGCAGGCGGCGGGGCGCCCGTTGCAGAGCTTCACCGCTCGCGGGCCGTTGCTGCGCCAGCCGGCGATCGAGGTCTATGCGTTCCAATATGCGCCGATGCTCACCTTCCTGTGGGGGCTGACGCCGCGGGTCACCGAGGTGGTGGGGTGCGAGCTGCTGCCGACCTATGCCTATTTCCGCGCCTATCAGCAGGGCGACGTCTGCCGGGTCCATTCGGATCGGCAGGCGTGCGAGCACAGCCTGTCGCTGACCATCGCTTACGGTGACGACCGGCCATGGGCGCTGTCGGTCGCGACCGAGCGAAGCGAGGTGCCGCAGCCGCAGGTCAGCGACAATTTCGGCACGCAACCCTATGCATCGGTGGCGATGCAGCCGGGCGACGGGGTATTGTATCAGGGGACGCACCACCGGCACGGCCGGCTCGAGGCCAATCCCAACAGCTGGTCGGCGCACCTCTTCCTGCATTGGGTGGAGAAAGACGGGCGCTATCGCGATCAGGCGTTCGACCGGCCGGCGCAGGCGCGCGCCGCACAGGGGCGGTAAACGGGACCGGTGGATTGCTCTTGATCCGTATCAAAGTGTTAATGGCATTCCGCTGCGGCGATCAATACGGACCTTTTCGCGGCGCAGAAGCATTGGCTTTGCGTAACGATCTGGAGACGAAAGCATGACCGTGACCAAGGGCTGGATGGGGCTGCCACCATGGGCGATCCTGTTCCCGGCGCTCGGCGTGCCGGTGGTGCTGCTGTCCGTCTACGCGATGGGGACGATCGGCACGATCGTCGCCGCGGTCGTGCTGATCGGCGCGGTCGTGGCGGCGGTGCATCATGCGGAGGTCGTTGCGCATCGCGTCGGCGAGCCGTTCGGCACCTTGGTGCTGGCGATCGCGGTGACCGTGATCGAGGTGTCGCTGATCGTCTCGCTGATGCTGTCGGGATCGGGCGACGTCGCCGCGCTGGCGCGCGACACGGTGTTCGCCGCGATCATGATCATCTTGAACTTCATCATCGGGCTGTGCCTGCTGACCGGCGGGATCACGCATGGCGAGCAGCGTTTTACTCTGCGCGGGATCAGTGCCGCGCTGGCGACGCTCGCCGCGCTGGTCGTCCTGTCCCTGATCCTGCCCAATTACACGACCAGCGCGGCAGGGCCGACCTATGCGCCGTCGCAATTGATCTTCGTCGCGATCGTCAGTCTGGTGCTCTACGGCACGTTCGTACTGGTCCAGACGGTGCGGCATCGCGACTATTTCCTGCCCGCGGGCGATATCGCGCCGGAAGAACATGCACCGCCGCCGAGCGACCGCACCGCGTGGATCGCGTTCGGCATCCTGCTGGTCGCGCTGGTCGTGGTGGTGCTGCTCGCCAAGGGACTGTCGGCGCAGGTCGAGGCGGCGATTCTCGCCGCCGGGCTGCCGCTGGCGATCGTCGGCGTGGTGATCGCCGCGCTGGTGCTCGCGCCGGAGAGCCTCGCCGCTTACAATGCTGCGCGGCGCGACCGGTTGCAGACCAGCCTCAACCTCGCGCTGGGATCGGCGCTGGCGACGATCGGACTGACCATCCCGGCGGTGGCGATCGTCAGCCTGGTGCTCGGTCTGCCGCTGGCGCTGGGGATCGGGGCGAAGAGCATGACGCTGCTGGCGCTGTCGCTGTTCGTGACGACGATCTCGCTCGGCACCGGACGGACCACGGTGCTGCAGGGCGTCGTGCATCTGGTGATCTTCGCGGCGTATCTGTTCACCACGGTGGTGCCGTAAAGGCGCGCGTGGCCAAGCGCGGATCGCATATGAACGTTCATGTGAGCGCACCGCCTTCCAACCCCACCCCGTCACCCCGGACTCGTTTCGGGGTCCACCCTGCGGCGAAGAGAACGGCTTGAAAGGGCACCATTCTCTTGCGGCCCGGTGGACCCCGGAACAAGTCCGGGGTGACGAAGAATATGTGGAAGCGGCACGATCCTCGTGCCCGCAGCCAAATGCGATAGCCCTGCCTTGGCGGGGGAGGAAGTTTCGCCAAACTTGGAACGTCGATCCGGCCTAGCGCGGGCGCTGGCGGCTGGCGAGCCATAGTCCGCCGGCGATCTGCGCGAGCGCATAGAGTTGCCGCCGGCCGGGACGGTCGACGAACGGCGCGACCGTCTTCTCCGCGCCGAGCGCCTCCTCCTTCCACAGATCGACGTGGCGACGCGGCTGGAGGAGGCCGACGAGGCCGTCGCCGACCATGAAGATCGCCGCCATTTCGGCAGCGCGGGCGGTCCAGGGCTGGGTCGTCATAGCAGGCTCCTCGATCACTTGGGTTTGGGCTGCGCGGCCTTCCACGCCTGATAGGCGTCGATCGCGTCGTCCTGCTTGAGCACGCGTGCCATCGGATCGACGACGACGTGCGCGCCCGCCGGCACGGTGATCGTCGCGACGCCGCCGGTCATCGCCACCTTCTGGACGACGTCGTCGACCGACACCTCGACCGGCAGCGGGAAGGGCTTGTTGGTCGGCGAGGTCCATTTCAGCGTGAGCTGCGTCGCATTGCGCGTCGCGGTCAGCTTGGGCAGCGCCGCCTGGTAGAGATAGACGTCGAAGAACCACTGCCAATCCTGCCCGGTCACCTGCTTGACGTAGCCGATGAACTCGGGCGTCGTGCGGAACACGGGCTCGAAATTGCCCGGGGCGGGATCGGCGCGGCCGTAGACGGTCCAGCGCAGGATCTCGTCGAATTGCTTGTCGCCGATCGCGTTGCGCAGCGTGTGGAGCACCCACGCACCCTTGTAATAGATGTCGCCGCCGCGGCCCGGCGCGGTCTTGTAGACGTCGTCGGCGGTCTGCGGCTTGCCGGCGACCAGCGCCGACTGGTTGAGGATCTTCGGCCGCATGTCGAGCATCATGGCCGCATAGCGCGCGTCGCCGTCGCGCCAGCGGCCGTAGAGCGGCTGCATATATTCGGTGAAGCCCTCGTGCATCCAGAAGTCGTCCCAATTGGGCGCGGTCATCTGGTTGGCGAACCATTCGTGGCCGAATTCGTGCTGGAACAGCCAGTCGAAGCCCTCGGGCGCCTTGGCATAGTCGTTGCCGTAGGCGTTGATCGTCTGGTGCTCCATGCCCTTGTGCGGGGTCTCGACCACGCCGACCTTCTCGTTCGCCCAGGGGTAGGGGCCGACGACGCTTTCGTAGAAGTCGAGCGTCGGCGCGAATTCGGCGAACAGCTTCTCCGCTTTCTCCTTCTCGCCGGGCAGATACCAATAATACATCGGTATCTCGTTGCCGTATTTGCTCTTGTAGGTGCCGGTCAGCTCCTCATACGGGCCGACGTTAAGCGCGATCGTATAGGGGTTGGGGTGCGCGACCTCCCAGTTCCAGGTGCTGCGGCCGTCGTCGAGATGGTCGACGCCGAGCAACTTGCCGTTCGACGGCGCCTTCAGCCCCTTGGGCACGGTGATGTGCAGCGTCACCTTCTGCGGCTCGTAGGTCGGATAGTCGATGCAGGGCCAGAACAGGTCGCAGCCCTCGCCCTGCACCGCGGTGGCGATCCACGGACTGCCGTCGGGCGTCTTGGCCCACACGAAGCCGCCGTCCCACGGCGCGCGCACCGCGGTATGCGGGCGGCCGCCATAGGTGATCTTGACGGTGAGCTTGGCGTCCTTGGCGGCCTTCTTGACCAATTTGATCGTCATCCGGCCTTCGGGGTTGCTGAACCCCGCCGAATCGACGCCGTCGACCGTCACCGCGGTGACGGTGAAATTCTTGTCGAGATCGACCACCAGCCGGTCGATCCGCTCCTTGGCGGTGAAGACGAGCGTCGCGGTGGCGTTGATGACCTCGCGCTCGGGATCGACCTCGAATTGCAGGTCGGCGGTGTCGAACGTCACCTTCTTCTGCGCGGCGTCGAGCGGCCCGCCCGAGGCGGCGGTCTGTGCGCTGAGCGGCGGCTTGCCCGGTTCGGCGGCATAAGCGCTGGCCGACAGCAGCAATAGGGCGGCGAACGGCAGGCGTAGCGGCATTCTGTACTCCCGGATGGAAGCGGCGGGTTTCGGCGCTCGGCGGAAGGATGACAAGACCTGCCGTGCCGTGAGCGCGACGATTGATGGATACGCCCCGATCCCCATATAGTGTATCAAAGCCACCCCGTTCGAGGTGGCGCCGGAGTATCCATGATCACATTCCCCGTTCTGCCGCTGCGCGACATCGTCGTGTTCCCGCACATGATCGTGCCGCTGTTCGTCGGACGCGACAAATCGGTCGCCGCGCTGGAGGCGGCGATGGGCGCGGACAAGGAGATCTTCCTCGTCGCGCAGCTCGACTCCGCCGAGGACGATCCCGGCCGCGAGGACCTGTACGAGGTCGGCGTCACCGCGACCGTGCTGCAATTGCTGAAGCTGCCCGATGGCACCGTCCGCGTGCTGGTCGAGGGCAAGGCGCGCGGCCGGCTCGGCGAGCTGTCGGAGGGCGACGGCTTTCTGCAATCGACCGTCGAGATGCTCGAGGAGCGCGAGGCGGAGGGTATCGAGGTCGAGGCGCTGATGCGCTCTGCGGTCGAGCAGTTCGAAACCTATGCCAAGCTCAACAAGAAGCTGCCGGCCGAGACCGCACAGCAGCTCGGCGAGATCACGAAGGCGTCGAAGCTCGGCGACGCGATCATGGCCAACGTGCAGGTTAAGGTCGCCGACAAGCAGGCGCTGCTGGTCGAGCTCGATCCCGTCAAGCGGCTGGAAATGGCCTATGCGCTGATGGAAGGCGAGCTCGGCGTCCTGCACGTCGAGAAGAAGATCAAGAGCCGCGTCAAGCGCCAGATGGAGAAGACGCAGCGCGAATATTATCTCAACGAGCAGCTGAAGGCGATCCAGCGCGAGCTGGGCAATAGCGACGACGAGAGCGACGGCGACGAGATCGCCGAGCTGACGCAGAAGATCGCGACGCTGAAGCTCAGCAAGGAAGCGCGCAGCAAGGCGACGTCGGAGCTGAAGAAGCTCAAGACCATGGCGCCGATGAGCGCCGAGGCGACCGTCGTGCGCAATTACCTCGACGTGCTGCTCGGCCTGCCCTGGGGCAAGAAGTCCAAGATCAAGAAGGACATCGCCGCGGCGCAGGCGGTGCTGGACGAGGACCATTACGCGCTGGAGAAGGTCAAGGACCGGATCGTCGAATATCTCGGCGTGCAGGCGCGCACCAACAAGCTGAAGGGGCCGATCCTGTGCCTCGTCGGGCCGCCGGGCGTCGGCAAGACCAGCCTCGGCAAGTCGATCGCCAAGGCGACCGGGCGCGAGTTCATCCGCCAGTCGCTGGGCGGCGTGCGCGACGAAGCCGAAATCCGCGGCCATCGCCGCACCTATATCGGCTCGCTGCCGGGCAAGATCGTCACCAACCTCAAGAAGGCCGGCACGTCCAACCCGCTGTTCCTGCTCGACGAGATCGACAAGCTAGGCCAGGATTTCCGCGGTGATCCGGCGTCGGCGCTGCTCGAGGTGCTCGACCCCGAGCAGAACGGCAAGTTCAACGACCATTATCTCGAGATCGACATCGATCTGTCCGACGTGATGTTCGTCTGCACCGCCAACACGCTCAACCTGCCGCAGCCGCTGCTCGACCGGATGGAGATCATCCGCCTCGAAGGCTATACCGAGGACGAGAAGGTCGAGATCGCCAAGGGCCATCTGATCGAGAAGCAGATCGAGGCGCACGGCCTCAAGGCCGGCGAGTTCACGCTGACCGAAGACGGCCTGCGCGCGCTGATCCAGAAATACACGCGCGAGGCGGGCGTACGCACGCTGGAGCGCGAGATCGCGCGGCTGGCGCGCAAGGCGCTGCGCCAGATCCTCGAAGGCAAGGTGACCAGCGTCACGGTGACGCCCGACAATCTCGGCGAGTTCGCGGGCGTGCAGAAATTCCGCCACGGGCTCGGCGAGACCGAGCATCAGATCGGCGCGGTCACCGGCCTTGCCTGGACCGAGGTGGGCGGCGAATTGCTGACGATCGAAAGCGTCACCGTGCCGGGCAAGGGCGCGGTCAAGACCACGGGCACGCTGGGCGACGTGATGAAGGAATCGGTGCAGGCCGCCTTCAGCTTCGTCCAGGCGCGCAGTCCGAGCTATGGCATCAAACCGTCGCTGTTCCACCGCAAGGACATCCATATCCACCTGCCCGAGGGAGCGGTGCCCAAGGACGGTCCGTCGGCGGGCATCGGTCTGGTGGTCTCGATCGTCTCGACGCTGACCGGCGTGGCGGTGAAGAAGGATGTCGCGATGACCGGTGAGGTCACCTTGCGTGGCCGCGTGTTGCCGATCGGCGGGCTCAAGGAGAAGCTGCTCGCGGCACTGCGCGGCGGCATCACCACGGTGCTGATCCCGCAGGAGAACGAAAAGGATCTCGCCGACATTCCGCAGAACATCAAGGACGGGCTGACCATCGTGCCGGTCGCGCATGTCGACGAGGTGCTCAAGCTGGCGCTGACCGAGCCGCTGTCGGCGATCGAGTGGACGGATGCCGATGAACTCGCCGCATTGCCCCCGGCGGGGGTTGCGCCTGCGGGCGGTGAGTTGCATCACTGACCCAAGGGCGGCTAGGCCGTCGTTAACGTTTTGAAACCGCTGCGCCTTACAGAGCGCAACGGTATCGATTGACTCTGCCGGTCGGGGCGGCCTTATTGGTCGTTCTGGCTTGGCAATGATTCTTCTTAGGGTTCGAAGGGGGCAGTATTCCATGAACAAGCAAGAGCTGATCGCGACGGTCGCGGACACCTCGGGGCTCGCCAAGGGCGATGCGATCAAGGCGGTGGAAGCGGTCTTCGATGCGATCACCGACAGCTTGAAGAAGGGCGACGAGGTTCGTCTGGTGGGGTTCGGCACCTTCTCCGTCTCCAAGCGCAAGGCGTCGCAGGGTCGCAATCCCCGCACGCTGGAGCCGATGACGATCAAGGCGTCCAACCAGCCCAAGTTCAAGGCCGGCAAGGGCCTGAAAGATTCGGTGAACTGAGACTGGACAGCGGCGGCGGCTGCCCGTAAAGGCCCGCCTCCGACAAGTTTCGGGCGCGTAGCTCAGCGGTAGAGCACACCCTTCACACGGGTGGGGTCACAGGTTCAATCCCTGTCGCGCCCACCATAACAGCCCGTCCGATCGCATGATCGGCGGGCTTTTTGGTTTTTGGCGACGATGCGTCGCGGCCGGCGCGCCGGGCGTGGGGCAGTCCGGTCCTCGCTTTGGTCGTTGCGGATCGGGAACAATCGCCCGATCTCCGGATTAAGCTCTTCAGTTCAAAGGGAGAGAGATCATGGTAGACTATACGACCGACCGTAACGGCGACCGCGTCATCGTCGAGCGCCGCGGCGGCGCGGGCCGTGTGCTGGCGATCGTGGCCGTGGTGGCGATCATCATCGTCGCTCTGCTGTTCCTGACCGGCTTCTGGAGCGCGGACGTCACCAAGAAGGGCTCGCTGCCGACCGTCGACGTCAGCGCCAAGGGCGGCTCGCTGCCGGCGGTGGATCTCGATTCGAAGAAGGTCGTCGTCGGCACCAAGGAAACCACGGTCGAAGTGCCCAAGGTCAAGACCGAGAAGGAAACCGTCTCGGTCCCCGCGATCGGCGTGACGGAAGGCAAGAAGTAAGCTTCCCGGCTTGATGCGTGGCGGGCGTCCTCCGGAAGGAGGGCGCCCGTTTTGCGTTTGGGGGCAGGGGGGCAACCTGCTTCGTCATGCCGGACCTGATCCGGCATCCCGCTCCGGTCTGCTTGCCGCGGTGGAGCGGCAGAAGAAGGAGCGGGACCCCGGCTCGAGGCCGGGGTGACGGGAATATGGTTTGCCTCGTTACGGGTCGAGTGCGATCCGTTCGCGCTGGCGGGGCGGAAAATTTTAGACCATTCAGTGGCTTGCGTCCCATGCGTCGCGCTGTCCCCCAGCTGCCGCCGTAACAAACCCGTCACATCATCGTCACCAAAACGTCTCCTGAATCTCATTCAGGAGTCATTTACCGCTCGTACCGGGGCTCCAGGGAACGGTCGAAGGGGGAGCCTCGGCCGGCCGTCACAACGACTACGACCGGGAGCTTTCGATCATGGCGAGCCACACGCGCATCGGCGCAATCCTAATGGCCTCAACCGCGTGCCTGGCGCTCGCCGGCTGCGGCGGTGCCGACAGCGTCGCCTCGCCGGGTGCGGGCAGCGTCGTGATCGTCAGCCCGACGCCCACGCCGACCGCGCCCACCCCGACGCCGACCCCCTCGGCGATCACCGCCGCGCAATTCGCCGCAGCGACGACGGTCAACAGCATCACGATCACCGCGGACGAGCAGCTCGCGATCGTCAACGCGGGCAGCAACAACAACGTCAACGGCACCGGCTCGACGCTCAACGGCGTCTATCCGACCTCGGCGACCTCGCTGACCACCGCGGCCGACCCGTCGGCGATCAACGCCTTCTTCACCCGCACCAATTACGTCGGTGCGCTGAGCGGGCCGAGCGATACCAGCTTCCAGGGCTGGACCTGCAATTCGACCGCCGCGGAGTTCGGCGGCAGCGGTGCGCGCTGCACGGCGGTGCCGGCGATCGGTACGCTGGCGAGCGGCGCGGCCTGCCCGACCGGTACCACCACCGCGAGCGGCGCGGCGAACACCGCCACCGCGGCGACGATCGGCGGCTTCAAGGTCTGCGACATCCCGCAGGCGATCACCACCAGCCTGACGCTGCCGCGCATCGCCGGCATCGCCTATCGCTTCACCGGCCAGACCGAGGTCGGCACCGATCTCGGCGCGAGCGGCGGCACCGGCGTGACGCTGACCGTCGAACCGGGCGTCACCGTCTTCGCCAACGCCAACGAATCGACCAACGACCTGCTGCTGATCAACCGCGGATCGAAGCTCAACGCGATCGGCACCGCCAGCGCGCCGATCATCTTCACCTCGCAGCAGAACGTCAGCTCGGCGACCGGCGAATCGGAGACCAGCCAGGGCCATTGGGGCGGCATCATCCTGCTCGGCCGCGCACCGACCGCGGTCTGCGCCACCGGCAGCGGCGGCAGCAACGCGACGCCGTGCCAGCTCGCGATCGAGGGCGTCACCGGCCGCTTCTACGGCGGCACCGACACCGCCGATTCGAGCGGCACGATGTCCTACGTCCAGATCCGCTATTCGGGCATCGCGATCAGCGACGGCAACGAGCTGCAGGGCCTGACGCTCGGCGCGACCGGCTCGGGCACGACGCTGGACCATATCCAGAGCCACAATTCGGCGGATGACGGCATCGAGATCTTCGGCGGCACCAGCAACCTGAAGTATATCGCGATCACCGGCGCCGACGACGACGGCTTCGATATCGACAACGGCTATCGCGGCTTCATCCAGTTCATGATCGCGGCGCAACGGACCAGCGGCGCGACCGTCGACAGCTTCTCGACCGAGATCGACTCGAACAACGCCGAGGACCTGCTGCCGCGCACCTTCGCGACCTACGCCAATTTCACCTTCATCCAGACGGCGCTGGCGCCCGCCGCGATCCGCCAGCGTGGCGGCTCCGACATGCGCTTCGTCAACGGCGTGGTGAAGACGGTGAGCAACGTCGCCTGCGTCAACATTATCGCTGGCGAGCAGACCAGCGGTGGACGTTCCACCGTCCGTCCGGCCGACTCGGCGTTGCAGGACTTCGGGCCGCCGTCGTTCAACTCGGTCTATTTCGCCTGCCAGGGCCGCTGAGGCCGTGGGGTGCCTGACGGCGCCCCATCCCAGCATCGATGCCGCAGGTGGCGATCCGGTCACCTGCGGACACCTGTATCCAGACTCCTGATCCGGGATTGACGGTCATGCCGCAGCGGCTCGCTTTCGCCACCCTTCTACTGATGTCCTCCACCCTCGTGGCGCCGGCGGTTCTCGCGCAGACCGCGGGCGGCACCGCTGCGCCGGCCCCGCCGCCGGCGCAGACCTCGACCCCCGCGACCTCGAGCCCCGGCGGCGCGACCGATCCGCAGACCGCGGCGCCGACCTCCACCGACCAGCAGGAAGCGCCGGTCGAAGTGTCTGCGCCGGGCATGAACGGCGATGTCGAGGACATCGTCGTCGTCGGCCGCAACATCCCCAACGTCGTCCGCTCGACGCCGCAGATCGTCTCGGTGCTGTCGAGCGCCGATATCGCGCGGACGGGCGAGGGCGATATCGCTGGCGCGCTGACCCGCGTCACCGGCCTGTCGGTGGTCGGCGGCGGCTTCGTCTACGTTCGCGGCCTCGGCGATCGGTACTCCTCGTCGCTGCTAAACGGCTCGCCGCTGCCAAGCCCCGAACCGCTGCGCCGCTCGGTGCCGCTCGACATCTTCCCGACGACGATCGTCGGCTCGGCGCTGGTCCAGAAGACCTATTCGGTCAATTATCCCGGCGAGTTCGGCGGCGGCGTCATCAACCTGACGACCAAGGCGATCCCCGACAAGAATTTCGTCTCCTTCGGCGCGACGATCGCCGCCGACGACGCGACGACCAGCGAGCTGGGCTATACCTATGCCGGCGGCGACGCCGACTGGATCGGCTATGACGACGGCACGCGCAAGGTGCCGGCGTTCATCAAGAACGCGCCCAACGGCAGCGGCATCATCCCCGCCGCGCAGGTCGCGCAGCTGTCCAACGCCTCGACCACTTTGCTCCAGCGCAACAACCAGCTGCCGGCCAATTGGTCGGGCGAGATCAGCGGCGGCTCGGTCTACGACATCGGTTCGTCGCGGCTCGGCGTGATCGCCTCGCTGAGCGCCAGCAACACCTTCCGCACCCGTTTCGCCAACCAGCAGGACAGCGTCTCGGCCGACGGCACGCTGCGCAACGACTTCAGCACCTTGCTGACCGACAATCGCATCGTCGCCAATGCGCTGATCGGCGTCGGGCTGGAGTTCGGCGAGAACACGCTGCGTTGGACCAACGTCTACATCCACGACACGCTGAAGCAGGGGCGCGGCTCGGCGGCGACGCTGTACAACAACGCCAGCGGGCTGCGTTTCCAGCAGAACACCAACTGGTTCGAACGCCAGCTGATCGAGACGCAGCTGGTCGGCGAGTTCAAGCTGACCGACGCGCTGAAGCTCGACGTGCGCGGCGCCTATGCCAATTCGAAGCGCAACGCGCCCTACGAGCGGCAGTTCGACTATCTCTGCTCGGCGACCACCACCACCGGTCTGCCGATCACCAGCGACGGCGCGCAACAGGCGGGCGGCTTCCAGTGCAACGGCGCCTATCAGGTGACGCAGCGCTTCACCCCCTTCGCCTCGATCATCTTCAGCGAGCTGAACGAGAATCTTTGGACCGGTCAGGCGGACACGTCGTACAAGATCGACGGCGATCGCCCGATCACGCTGTCGGCGGGCTATTTCTACCAGGGCACCGACCGCACCTCGTCGCGGCTTCAGTTCAACTATCAAACGTCGAACGGCGGCGGCACCGCGCCGGGCTATCCCTATAATCTGCTGCGGCCCGATTATCTGCTGAGCCCCGACGTGCTCAACAACGCCTGTCCGTCGACCGCCAATACCGCGCCCTGCACGATCCAGTTGCAGTTCAACACCGCGGCGGGCGCCTATCGCTACGACGCCACCCTCGACGTCCATGCGGGCTACGTGCAGGCCGAGGGCGAGGCGTTCGACGGGCTGCGCGCGGTGATCGGCGTGCGCTACGAACGCGGCGACGAGCGGGTCACGCCGTTCGGCGTCACCACCGGCCTCGCGCGGCTGAAGAACGATTACTTCCTGCCGGCATCGACGCTGACCTGGAATTTCGCCGCCGACATGCAGCTGCGCGCCAGCGCCGCCAAGACGATCTCGCGGCCGCAGTTCCGCGAGCTCGCGCCGCAGCAGTTCCGCGATCCCGATTCGGATCGCCTGTTCTTCGGCAATCCGCTGCTCCGCGATTCGAAGCTCTACAATCTCGAAGCGCGCTACGAATGGTTCTTCAAGCGCGACCAGCGCTTCACGCTGGCGGGCTTCTACAAGCGGATCGACAATCCGATCGAGCAGGTCGGCTTCTACACCGGCGCCGACGACCGGTTGCAGACCGGCTTCACCTATCTGCCCAAGGCGACGCTGTACGGCGGCGAGGTCGAGCTGCAGAAGTATTTCCCGCTCGCCGACGTGTTCGGCAGCGACTTCTTCGCGACGCGGCGCGCGCTGCTCGTCGCCAATTACACCTATACCAAGTCGAAGATCACCGCGGACAGCAATTGCGCGCCCTCGGTTGCCTCGTCGACGCAGGCGGTGGGCAATTGCGCGGTCGGCTTCGCACCGGCCTCGTCGCTGTTCCGTGACGGTGCACCGCTGACGGGGCAGTCGGACCACCTCGTCAATCTGCAACTCGGCATCGAGGACAGCGCGGCGCTGTCGCAGATCACCTTGCTGTTCAATTATGCGAGCAAGCGCGTGACCAATCGCGGTCCCTCGCTGCTGGGCGGCACCGGCTTCCAGCCCGACATCGTCGAGCATCCCGGCATCCGCCTCGATCTGGTCGCACGGCAGGGCGTCGAGCTGATGGGCGGCAAGTTCGAGATCAAGGCCGAGGCGCGCAACCTGACCCGCACCCGCTATCGCGAGAGCCAGACCTTCGCCAACGGCAACGAGGTGTATATCAACCGCTATAATCTCGGCCGCGTGTTCAGCCTCGGCGTAAGCGCAACGTTCTGATTGAAAATCCTCCCCCGCAAGGGGGAGGGGGACCGCTCGGCGCTAGCCGAGTGGTGAAGGGGAGGATGGGGCGGAAGGCTCGTAACAGGGCCCCCGCCCCATCCTCCCCCTCCGTCAGTGC
>NZ_SCMZ01000061.1:0-19598 GCF_005503285.1 Sphingomonas sp. 2SG | reverse complement strand
CCCCGCCCTCTCCTTCGCCTTCCTCTTGCATCGGATATGCCGTGACAGACAGCCAAGCCGCCGCACCGACCGCACTCGACCCCCGCCCCGCGCTCGCCTCGGCGATCGTCGACACGCTCGTCCACCGCATCGGCAAGGACGCGCAGGCGGCGCGGCCGCACGACTGGCTCGCCGCGACGATCCTGACGCTGCGCAACGAGATCATCGAACGCTGGATGGAATCGACCAAGGCGGCGCATGCCGCCGGGGCGAAGCGCGTCTATTATCTCAGCCTCGAATTCCTGATCGGCCGGCTGCTGCGCGATGCGCTGTCGAACCTGCGCCATAACGACGAGGTGGCGGCGGCGCTGGCCAGTCTCGGCGTCGACCTCGCAGCGATCGAGGAGATCGAACCCGATGCGGCGCTGGGCAATGGCGGGCTCGGGCGGCTGGCGGCGTGTTTCATGGAGAGCCTCGCCAGCCTCGACCTGCCTGCTTACGGTTATGGCATCCGCTATGTGAACGGCATGTTCCGCCAGCGGCTCGACGACGGCTGGCAGGTCGAGCTGCCGGAGAACTGGCTCGCGCACGGCAATCCGTGGGAGTTCGAGCGGCGGGAGAGCGCCTATTTCGTCGGCTTCGGCGGCGAGGTGACGGCGACGACGTCGGGCCAGGTCCATTGGTCGCCGATCGAAGCGGTCGAGGCGGTCGCGGTCGACACGCCGATGGTCGGCTGGCGCGGCAAACGCGTCAACACGCTGCGGCTGTGGAACGCCCGCGCCTTCGACCCGATCAAGCTCGACCGGTTCAACGCCGGCGATTTCGAAGGCGCGCTCGCCGGACAGATGCGCGCCGAGACGCTGACCCGCGTGCTCTATCCCAACGACAGCACGCCGGCGGGTCAGGAATTGCGGCTGCGGCAGGAATATTTCTTCTCCTCCGCCTCGATCCAGGACATCGTCCGCCGGCACCTGCAATATTTCGGCGACATCCGCACGCTGCCCGACAAGGCGGCGATCCAGCTCAACGACACGCACCCGGCGGTGGCGGTCGCCGAGCTGATGCGGTTGCTTACCGATTTCCACGAACTGTCGTTCGACGAGGCGTGGGACATCACCCGCGCGACCTTCGGCTATACCAACCATACGTTGCTGCCCGAGGCGCTGGAGAGCTGGCCGCTGCCGCCGTTCGAGCGGCTGCTGCCGCGGCACATGCAGATCGTCTACGCGATCAACGCCAGGCTGCTGCGCGAGGCGAGCAAGGTCGACGGCATCGACGGCAATGCGATCGCCGCGATCAGCCTGATCGACGAGGGCGGCGAGCGGCGCGTCAGGATGGCAAACCTCGCCTTCGCCGGCAGCCACAGCGTCAACGGCGTCGCGGCGCTGCACACCGAATTGATGAAGAAGACGGTCTTCGCCGACCTTCACCGGCTGTATCCCGACCGCATCAACAACAAGACCAACGGCATCACGCCGCGCCGCTGGTTGCAGCAGTGCAATCCCGGGCTGACCGGCCTGCTGGTCGAGGCGATCGGCGAGGATTTCAAGGACGACGCCGCCCGACTGACCGCGCTCGCGCCCTTCGCGAATGATTCATCGTTCCGGGAGCGTTTCGCTATGGTTAAGCGTTCCAACAAGGTGACGCTCTCGACCTACATCAAGGACAGCATGGGTCTGACGTTGGACCCCGATGCGATCTTCGATGTGCAGATCAAGCGGATCCACGAATACAAGCGCCAGTTG
Source organism: Sphingomonas sp. 2SG (assembly GCF_005503285.1). Lineage (NCBI taxonomy): Bacteria > Pseudomonadati > Pseudomonadota > Alphaproteobacteria > Sphingomonadales > Sphingomonadaceae > Sphingomonas > Sphingomonas sp. 2SG. Next base: position 17,874 of record NZ_SCMZ01000061.1, on the reverse strand, counting down.
CTCGGCATCGTCGAGGCGGTCGCGCTGTACGACCAGATCCGCAGCCATCCCGAACGCAACTGGACGCCGCGCGTCAAGCTGTTCGCCGGCAAGGCAGCGTCGAGCTATCATACCGCCAAGCTCGTCATCAAACTGGCCAATGACGTCGCCAAGCGGATCAACGCCGACCCCGCGGTCGGCGACCTGCTCAAGGTGGCGTTCGTCCCCAATTACAACGTCAGCCTCGCCGAGAAGATCATCCCCGCCGCCGATTTGTCCGAACAGATCTCGACCGCGGGCATGGAGGCGTCGGGCACCGGCAATATGAAGTTCGCGCTCAACGGCGCGCTGACCATCGGCACGCTCGACGGCGCCAATATCGAGATCAAGGATCATGTCGGCGACGACAATATCTTCATCTTCGGCCTCACGGCCGACGAAGTCGCCGAGAAGCGCGCCAGCGGCTATCGCGGCCGGCAGGTGATCGAGGGATCGCGCGAGCTGGCGCAGGCGGTCAATGCGATCGCCTCGGGAGTGTTCTCGCCCGACGATCCCGATCGCTACAAGGGGTTGATGGACGGGCTGTACAAGCATGACTGGTTCATGCTCGCCGCCGATTTCGACGCCTATGCCGCCGCGCAGCGCGAGGTCGACGCCAAGTTCGGCGACACGGCGGCGTGGGGCCGTTCGGCGGTGCTCAACGTCGCCAATATGGGCTGGTTCTCGTCGGACCGGACGATCGGCGAATATGCGAAACAAATCTGGGGGGTGATGTGAAACCACCGCGTGGCGCCATCGCCGCATTGCTGGAAGGGCGCCACGACGATCCGTTTTCGTTGCTCGGCACGTTCGCCGGGCCGCAGGGAACGTTCGGACGCGCCTGGATCCCCGGTGCCGAAACCGCCGAGGCGCATGATCTGGCCGGCAAGCCGCTCGGCGCGCTGACGCGGATCGAGGACGCCGGCCTGTTCGAGGGGCCGATCGCCGGCGATCCGCAGCCGGTGAAATACAAGGCGCAGGGGTTCGGCGCCGAATGGTGGGTCACCGACCCCTACAGCTTCGGCCCGGTGCTCGGCCCGACCGACGATTATCTGATCGCCGAAGGCTCGCACTTCCGCCTCTACGACAAGATGGGCGCGCATTTGATCGCGCATGAGGGCGCGAGCGGCGTGCATTTCGCGGTCTGGGCGCCGAATGCGCGACGCGTCTCGGTGGTCGGCGACTTCAACGACTGGAACGACACGCGCCACGTCATGCGCCGCCGCAGCGACATCGGCGTGTGGGAGATCTTCCTGCCCGATGTCGGCGCGGGACGCAGCTACAAGTTCGCGATCGTCGGCCCCGACGGCACGCTGCAACCGCTCAAGGCCGATCCCTTTGCCTTCGCCGCGGAGCTGCGGCCGAAGACCGCGTCGATCACCACCGCCCCGCCCGCGCATGTCTGGGGCGACGATGCGCATCGCGCGACCTGGGCGAAGGTCGATCCGCGGCGCGTGCCGGTCAGCATCTACGAGGTCCATGCAGGCAGCTGGGACAAGGACGAGAACGGCTGGTATCTGTCGTGGGACGCGCTCGCCGACCGGCTGATCCCCTATGTCGTCGATCTCGGCTTCACGCATATCGAGTTCATGCCGATCAGCGAGCATCCCTATGATCCGTCATGGGGCTATCAGACGACCGGCCTCTACGCGCCGTCTGCACGGTTCGGCGATCCCGACGGCTTCGCCCGCTTCGTCGACGGCGCGCACCGTGCCGGCGTTGGCGTGCTGCTCGACTGGGTGCCCGCGCATTTCCCGGTCGACCCGCACGGCCTCACCCGCTTCGACGGCACCGCTTTGTACGAGCATGAGGATCCGCGGCTCGGCTTCCATCCCGACTGGAACACCGCGATCTACAATTTCGGGCGCCGCGAAGTGCGCTCGTTCCTCATCAACAACGCGCTGTTCTGGCCGGAACGCTATCATGTCGACGGCCTGCGCGTCGATGCGGTCGCCTCGATGCTCTACCGCGATTACAGCCGCGAGGCGGGCGAATGGATCCCCAACGAGGACGGTGGCCGCGAGAATTGGGAGGCGGTGAGCTTCCTGCGCGAGATGAACCGCGCGGTCTATGGCAAGGACGACGGCGTTTTCACCGTCGCCGAGGAATCGACGAGCTGGCCGGGCGTGTCGATGCCCGCATTCGAGGAGGGGCCGCGCGAGGCGCTCGGCTTCGGCTTCAAGTGGAACATGGGCTGGATGCACGATACGCTCCAGTATTTCGCGCGCGAGCCGGTGCATCGCCGCCATCATCACGGCGAGATCACCTTCGGCTTCGTCTATGCCTTCGACGAGAATTTCGTGCTGCCGCTCAGCCACGACGAGGTGGTGCACGGCAAGGGATCGCTGCTGACCAAAATGGCGGGCGACGATTGGCAACAATTCGCCAATCTGCGCGCTTATTACGCCTTCATGTGGGGCTATCCGGGCAAGAAGCTGCTGTTCATGGGCCAGGAATTCGCACAGCGGCAGGAATGGAGCGAGGAGCGCGCGCTCGACTGGCATCTCGGCCATTCGGCGGCGCATGGCGGCGTGCGCAAGCTCGTCCGCGATCTCAACCGCCTCTATCGCGATACGCCGGCGCTGCACGCGCGCGACTGCGAGCCCGAGGGATTCGAATGGCTGATCGGCGACGATTCCGCCAATTCGGTCTTCGCCTGGCTGCGCAAGGCGCCGGGCGAGCAGCCGGTCGCGGTGATCGCCAATCTGACGCCGGTGGCGCGCGCGCCCTATCGCATCCCGCTGCCGCAGGACGGACGCTGGCGCGAGATCATCAATTCCGATGCGCATGACTATTGGGGTTCCGGCCTCGGCAATCTCGGCGGGGTCGAGGCCAAGGACGGTGCGGCGTGGGTGACGCTGCCGCCGCTGGCGACGGTCATGTTGCAATTCGACGGCTGATCGCGCCCCGCGCGCACCGATAACGACGATAATGGAGGGAGCCGATGGTAGACAGACGAGGACAGCCGCTTTCGCGCGACGCGATGGCGTACGTGCTGGCGGGCGGGCGCGGCAGCCGCTTGATGGAATTGACCGATACCCGCGCCAAGCCGGCGGTCTATTTCGGCGGCAAGAGCCGGATCATCGACTTCGCGCTGTCGAACGCGATCAATTCGGGCATCCGCCGGATCGGCGTCGCGACGCAGTACAAGGCGCATTCGCTGATCCGCCATCTCCAACGCGGCTGGAACTTCCTGCGCCCGGAGCGCAACGAGAGTTTCGACATCCTGCCCGCCTCGCAGCGCGTATCGGAATTCCAATGGTATGAGGGCACCGCCGATGCGGTGTTCCAGAACATCGACATCATCGAGACGTATAACGTCGAGTATATGGTGATCCTCGCCGGCGATCACATCTACAAGATGGATTACGAGATCATGCTCCAGCAGCATTGCGACAGCGGTGCGGACGTGACCGTCGCCTGTATGGAGGTGCCGCGGATGGAGGCGGTGGCGTTCGGCGTGATGCACGTCGACGAGACCGACCGGATCATCGACTTCGTCGAGAAGCCCGCCGATCCCCCCGCGATCCCCGGGCAGCCCGACATCGCGCTCGCCAGCCTAGGCATCTATGTCTTCCGCACCAAGTTCCTGATCGAGCAGCTCCGGCGCGATGCGGCGACCGAGGGTTCGGCACGCGACTTCGGCAAGGACATCATCCCCTATCTCGTCGAACATGGCGTGGCGCAGGCGCATCGCTTCTCGAAGAGCTGCGTGCGGACCAGCGAAGAGCCGGCGGCCTATTGGCGCGACGTCGGCACGGTCGACGCCTATTGGGAGGCGAACATCGACCTGACCGACATCATCCCGCAGCTCGACGTCTACGATCACGAATGGCCGTTGTGGACCTATTCCGAGATCACCCCGCCGGCCAAGTTCGTCCATGACGAGGACGGGCGGCGCGGCTCGGCGGTGTCGAGCCTCGTCTCGGGCAATTGCATCGTCTCGGGCTCGGCGATCCATCGCAGCCTGTTGTCGACCGGCGTGCGGGCGCACAGCTTCTCGTCGCTCGATGAAGCGGTGGTCCTCCCTTATTGCCATATCGGCCGCAACGCGAGGCTGAGCCGGGTCGTGATCGACCGCGGCGTCGTCATTCCCGACGGGCTGGTCGTCGGCGAGGACCCCGAGCTGGATACGCGACGGTTCCGGCGGACCGACAAGGGCATCTGCCTGATCACCCAGCCGATGATCGACCGCCTCGGGCTGTGACGCTCTCCGTCCTCTCGGTCGCCTCGGAGGCGTTTCCGCTGGTCAAGACCGGTGGGCTCGCCGACGTGGTGGGGGCGTTGCCCGATGCGCTGGCGCCGCATGGCGTCGCGACGACGACGCTGATCCCGGGCTATCCGGCGGTTGGCAGGGCGGTGAAGGGCGCCAAGGTGGTGGAGCGCTGGCGCGATCTGCTCGGCGTCGAGGCGCGGTTGCTCGGCGCGCGGCTGGGCGAACATCCGCTGCTGGTGCTCGATGCGCCGGCGTTGTTCGCGCGGGCGGGCGGGCTCTACGACCAGGCCGACGACTGGCACAGGTTCGCGGCCCTGTCGCGCGCCGCCGCCGACGTCGCGGAAGGGTTCGACGTGCTTCACGCGCACGACTGGCAGGCCGCGCTGGCGCCGGCCTATCTGCGCTATCGCGGTATGCCGCAGCGCCGGACCGCCAGCGTGATGACGGTCCACAACATCGCCTTCCAAGGCCAGTTCGGTGCGGAGATATTTGCCGGGCTCGACTTGCCGGACGAGGCCTATGCGATCGACGGCGTCGAATATTACGGCGGTGTCGGCTTCCTGAAGGCGGGACTGGAGGCGGCCGATGCGATCACCACGGTCAGCCCGACCTATGCCGCGGAGATCCGCGAGCCGCGGTTCGGCATGGGGCTGGAAGGGCTGATCGACACCCGACGCGACCGCGTGCACGGCATCGTCAACGGCATCGATCCCGCCGTGTGGAATCCCGAGACGGACGCCGCCTTGCCGAGCCGCTTCACCGCGCGTGCGCTCGGCCGGCGCAAAGCGAACAAGCGCGCGGTCGAGAAGATGTTCGGGCTCGATCGCGACGACGGGCCGCTGTTCACCGTCATCAGCCGGCTGACGTGGCAGAAGGGCATGGACGTGCTCGTCACCTGCCTCGACGAGCTGGTCGCGGGCGGGGCGCGGCTGGCGCTGCTCGGCTCGGGCGATGCGCATCTGGAAGCGGCGCTGCTCGCCGCAGCGGCGCGCTATCCGGGGCGGATCGCGGTACGGATCGGCTATGACGAACCCCTGTCCCATCTGTTGCAGGGCGGTGCCGACGCGATCCTGATCCCGTCGCGGTTCGAACCGTGCGGGCTGACCCAGCTTTACGGCCTCGCTTATGGCTGCGTGCCGGTCGTCGCGCGCACCGGCGGGCTCGCCGATACGGTGATCGACGCCAACGAGGCGGCGCTCGCCGCCGGGGTCGCGACCGGCTTCCAGCATGGCGAGGCGAGCCACCATTCGCTCGGCCACGCGATCCGCCGCGCCATTGCCGCCTACGCGCGCCCCGATCTATGGTGCGCCATCCAGCGCAACGGGATGCGCGCCGATTTCTCCTGGTCGGAAAGCGGCCGCCGCTATGCCGACCTCTACAAGAGCCTGACAGGAACCGCATGATCCGTACCGTCGCCAGCCACGCCTATTCCGACCAGAAGCCCGGCACCTCCGGCCTGCGCAAGAAGGTCACCGTCTTCCAGCAGCCCAATTATGCCGAGAATTTCGTCCAGGCGGTGTTCGACGTCATCGACGGCAAGGACGGCGCGACCTTGGTGATCGGCGGCGACGGCCGGTTCCTCAACCGCGAGGTGATCCAGAAGGCGATCCGCATCGCTGCGGCCAACGGCTTCGGCCGCGTCGTCGTCGGCCGCGGCGGTCTGCTGTCGACGCCCGCGGCGAGCAACATGATCCGCATCCGCAAGGCGCTGGGCGGGCTGGTGCTGTCGGCGAGCCACAATCCCGGTGGGCCGACCGAGGATTTCGGCATCAAATACAATATCGCCAATGGCGGTCCCGCTCCCGAGCAGGTGACCGAGGCGCTGTACGAACGGACGAAGACGATCGACCGCTGGCTGACGGTCGATGCCGACGACGTCGATCTCGACACGCTCGGCGAGGTGACCGTCGGCGGGACGACGGTCGAGGTGGTCGATCCGGTCGCCGATTACGCGTCGCTGATGGAGCGGCTGTTCGATTTCGACGCGATCCGCGCCGCGAAGCTGACGATGGCGTTCGACGCGATGAGCGCGGTGACCGGGCCTTATGCGACCGAGATCCTCGAGACGCGGCTCGGCTTCGCGCCCGGCACGGTGCGCAACGGCGAGCCGCTGGAAGATTTCGGCGGGCATCATCCCGATCCCAATCTCGTCCACGCGCACGAACTTTACGAGACGATGATGGCGGCGGATGCGCCGGACTTCGGCGCGGCGTCGGACGGCGATGGCGACCGCAACCTCATCATCGGGCGGGCGCGGTTCGTGACGCCGTCGGACAGCCTCGCGATGCTGGCGGCGAACGCGCATCTCGCGCCGGGCTACAAGGACGGGCTCAAGGGGATCGCGCGGTCGATGCCGACCAGCGCGGCGGCGGATCGCGTCGCCGAGAAGCTCGGCCTGCCGATCTTCGAGACGCCGACGGGGTGGAAATTCTTCGGCAATCTGCTCGACGCCGGCATGGCGACGATCTGCGGCGAGGAGAGCGCCGGCACCGGATCGGATCACGTCCGCGAGAAGGACGGGCTGTGGGCGGTGCTGCTGTGGCTCAACATCCTCGCCGTACGCGGCGAGTCGGTCGATGCGATCGCGCGCGATCACTGGGCGACCTATGGCCGCAACTATTACGCCCGCCACGATTACGAGGGCGTCGAGAGCGCGCGCGCCGATGCATTGATGGCGGAGCTGCGCGGCAAGCTCGATATGCTGGCCGGGACGCAGGTCGGCGGGCTGAAAATCGCGGCGGCGGACGATTTCGCCTATACCGATCCGACCGACGGCTCGGTGAGCCGCAACCAGGGCGTGCGCGTGCTGTTCGAGGGCGGCAGCCGGGTGGTGTTCCGGCTGTCGGGGACCGGCACCAGCGGCGCGACATTGCGGGTGTATCTGGAACGCTACGAGCCGGCGGGCGGCGGCCTCGATCGCGAGACCGGCGACATGCTGGCGGATATCGTCGCCGCGGCGGACGAGATCGCGGGCATCGTGCGGCATAGCGGGCGGACCGAACCGGACGTCATCACGTGAGCGACGCGCCCGCGCTGGGCGCGATCCTGTACGATGGCGGAGTGCGGTTCGCGGTGCGCTCGGCGACGGCGGTGACGCTGTGCCTGTGGGACGGCGCGGTCGAGCGGCGGGTGGCGATGGCCGGTGCCGACGGTATCTGGTCGGTGGATGTGCCGGGGATCGGGGCGGGCCAGCGCTACGGGTTCCGGGCGGCGGCCGATCCGGCGAAGCTGCTCGTCGATCCCTATGCGGTCGAGCTGGATCGGGCGTTCGTCTATGACCCGCGGCTGGGTCAGCCGGGAGTCGAGACGGGGGGGCTGGTGCCGTGGGGTGTAGTCGTTGCAACGCCCTTCCCCCATCGTCATCCCCGCGAAGGCGGGGATCCAAACGCGCAGATGCTCGAAGGGGCCGCGAGGTCCGTGGGTATGGATCCCCGCCTTCGCGTTGATGACAACAAAGGGGTTGCCGATAAGGGGGAGGACGCGCCCCCCCTTCCCCCGCCGCTCTTCACGCCGGGCGGGTTGATCTACGAACTCAACGTCCGCGGGTTCACGATGCTGCACCCCGAGGTGCCCGCGGCGCAGCGGGGGACGATCGCGGCCTTGGCGCATCCCGGGATCATCGCGCATCTGCAGCGGCTGCGGGTCAGCGCGATCGAGCTGATGCCGATCGTCGCGTGGATCGACGAGCGGCATCTGCCGCCGCTCGGGCTGTGCAACGCCTGGGGCTATAATCCGGTGGTGCCGATGGCGATCGATCCACGGCTCGCGCCGGGCGGGATCGCCGAGCTGCGCGAGACCGTCGCGGCGCTGCGGGCGGCGGGGATCGGCGTGATCCTCGACCTCGTCTTCAATCACACCGGCGAGAGCGACGTGCACGGGCCGACGCTGTCGCTGCGCGGGTTGGACGAGCGGCTCTATTACGCGCAGGCCGAGGACGGCACGCTGATCAACGACACCGGCACCGGCAATACGCTGGACTGTTCCCGGCCCGAGGTCCGCGCGCTGATCCTCGCCAGCCTGCGCCATTTCGCGCGGCTAGGCGTGGACGGCTTCCGATTCGATCTGGCGCCGGTGCTGGCGCGCGGGCCGGGGTTCGATCCGCATGCGCCGATCTTCGCGGAGATCGCCGCCGATCCCTTGCTGTCCAGCCGCATCATGATCGCCGAGCCGTGGGACATCGGCCCGGACGGCTATCAGCTCGGGCGGTTTCCGGCCCACTGGCTCGAATGGAACGACCGTTATCGCGACGACGTGCGGCGCTTCTGGAAGAGCGACGGCAGTGCGGGCGCATTGGCGACCCGGCTCGCCGGTTCGGACGACGTCTTCGGTGGCGGCGACACGCGTAGCGTCAATTTCATCGCGGCGCACGACGGCTTCACGCTCGCCGACACCGTCGCTTTCGCCGAACGCCACAATCACGCCAATGGCGAGGACAATCGCGACGGCCATGGCGACAATCACAGCTGGAACAACGGCGTCGAGGGGCAGAGCGACGATCCCGTCGTCACGGCCCGGCGCGATTCCGACCGGCGCGCGTTGCTGGCGACGCTGTTCGCATCGCGCGGTACGATCCTGCTGACCGCTGGGGACGACTTCGGGCGGACGCAGCGGGGCAACAACAATGCCTATGCGCAGGACAATGCGATCGGCTGGGTCGATTGGGTCGGGCGTGATCGGGCGCTGGAGGATTTCGCCTGCGATCTGGCGGCGTTCCGGGCGGCGGCCGGGCTCGATCGCGTCGCGCCGTATGAAGCGCCCGACTGGCGGCGGCTCGACGACGCGCCGATGCGGCCGGACGATTGGGCCGGCGCCGACGGCTTCGCGCTGCGCTTGCCCGACGGCGAGCGGTGCGTCACATTGCGGTTCGATCGCCGCGCGCGGCGCGTGACGCTGACGCATGGCACGCTGTTGGAGAGTCGCGCATGATCCGTCCCTTGATGCTGGCGCTCGCCGGCCTGCTCGTCGCGGCGGCGCCGCCATCGCCGGCGCAGCGGTTCGGCGCACTGTTCCGCGACGTGCAGATGCGGCAGATCTTTCCCGATTCGAAGACCTTCGCGGATGCCGAACCGCGCCGCGGCGATGCCGCGATCCTCGCCGCCTACCGCCGTTGCGATTGCAAGGACGATGCCGCGCTGAAGGCGTTCGTGCTCGCCAATTTCAACGTGCCGGTGGCACCCGCCGCGCCGCCGCCGTCGCGCAAGCTGGGGCTGGCCGAGCATATCGATGCGCTGTGGCCGCAACTGACGCGAACGCTGCCGACCGTGCCGGCGGGATCGTCGGCGCTGCCGCTGCCCAAGCGCTTCGTGGTGCCGGGCGGGCGGTTCCGCGAGATGTATTATTGGGACAGCTGGTTCACGATGCTGGGGCTGCAGGTGTCCGGGCGGCAGGATCTGGTCGAGGACATGGTGACCGACTTCGGCAGCCTGATCGATCGCTACGGCCGCATCCCCAACGGCACGCGCAGCTATTATCTCAGCCGCTCGCAGCCGCCGTTCTTCTATCTGATCGCCGGCCTGTCGAAGAATGCCGCGACGCTGGCGCAACGTACGACATGGATGCGCGCCGAGCATGATTTCTGGATGGCGGGCGCCGCCGGATTGCGTCCCGGCGGCGAGCGCGCGCGTGTGGTGCGGCTGGCCGACGGGTCGCTGCTCAACCGCTATTGGGACGATCGCGACGATCCGCGCGACGAAAGCTATCGCGAGGATGCGGCGCTGGTCGCGGCGACGCCGGGACGCGATGCCAAGGCGATGTACCGCGACCTGCGCGCCGGGGCGGAAAGCGGCTGGGACTTCAGCTCGCGCTGGCTCGGCGACGGCAAGACGCTGGCGACGATCCGGACGACGCGGATCGTGCCGGTCGATCTCAACAGCCTGATGTACGGGATGGAGCGCAGCATCGCCGACAATTGCCGCATTTTGAAGGATGCCGCCTGCGTCACCACCTACGCTGCGGCCGCGGATGCGCGCGCGAAGGCGATCGCGGCGCATCTGTGGAACGGCGCGGGCTATTATGCCGATTACGATCTCGACGCGCGCCGGGTCGCCGACGGGCGGACCGCGGCGATGGCTTTCCCCCTGTTCGTCGGCCTCGCCTCGCCGGAGCGTGCGAAGGCGACCGCGCAAGCGCTCACGCCGCTGGTCGGCGAAGGCGGGCTCGGAACGACCGCGGTCAGGACCGGGCAGCAATGGGACGAACCCAATGGCTGGGCGCCGCTGCAATGGGTCGCGATCGAGGGACTGCGCCGCTATCGCGAGGATGCGCTCGCCAAGCGGATCGCGACCAACTGGCTGGCGACGGTGGACCGGGAGTATGCGGCGAGCGGCAAGCTGCTCGAGAAATACAATGTCGTCGAGCGGTTGCCCGGTGGCGGCGGCGAATATCCGCTGCAGGACGGCTTCGGCTGGACCAATGGCGTGACGCGCGCGCTGCTCGCGGCGGGCTGTGCGCCGCCGCGATAGGCGCTACATCGCCGGCATGCTCGCCGGCATCAGATTGTGGTCGAGGTGCGCCATGATCCAGATCGAGCCGATCAGCACCAGCCCCACGATCAGCACGCCGAAGGCCAGCGCGAGGACGTTGTTGGTATTGTCCGGCCCGCTGGTGACGTGGAGGAAGAAGACGAGGTGGACGCCCATCTGCGCGATCGCCAGCGCGATCAGCGCCACCGGGATGCCGGGACCGTAGATCACCCCGCTATGCACCGCCGCGAACGAGGCGATGCTGAGCACCGCCGCCAGCACGAAACCGGCGACATAGGTCAGCACCTTGGCGCGGATGTCGCCGGCGTCGCTGCTGCCCTCGCCGGGCGCGCGATCGTCGTCCAGGTCGCTCCGGTCGCTCATCGCGCCACTCCCAGCAGATAGACGGTGGTGAACAGCGCCACCCAGATGATGTCGAGTGCGTGCCAGAATAGGCTGAAACAGGCGATGCGGCGGACGATCTCGTCGCGGAAGCCCTTGGCCTGGACCTGCGCCATCATCGTCGTCAGCCAGATCAGCCCGAGCGTGACGTGCAGACCGTGGCAGCCGACCAGCGCGAAGAAGGCGGAGAGGAAGGCGCTGCGCTGCGGCCCGTTGCCCTCGTTGATGAGGTGCAGGAATTCATAGGCTTCGAGGCCGAGGAAGCCGGCGCCGAGCAAGGCGGTCGCCGCCATCGCGATCTGGAACCAGAAGCGGTTCTGTGCCGCGGTCGCGATCCCCGCCATGCCGCAGGCGAAGCTGGACGCGAGCAGCAGCGCGGTCTCCGCGCCGACCAGCGACAGTTCGACGATGTCGCGCGCCGCCGGGCCGCCCGCGGTCGCCTGGGCCAGCACCGCATAAGCGGCGAAGAAGCCGGCGAACATGATGAAGTCGGTGAGCAGGAAGATCCAGAAGCCATAGGCCACGACGATCCGCTTGGGCGCGGGGCCGCGTTCGCTGGGCGCCGTCTCGCCGCGGCCGAGCTTGTGCGGATCGCCGCTCATGCCGGCTGGTCCGCAGGGATATCGAGCAATTGCGCCTTGGCGGTGCGCCGTTCGCGGTCGAGCCGCTCCGCCTCCTCGGCGCTGATCTCGGTCTCATTCTCGTCGCGCCAGGCGAAGACGACGAAGGTCGCCCAGGCGCCGAGGAAGCCCAGTCCGAACAGCCACCAGATATGCCATACCGCGGCGAAGCCGAGCGCGGTGGTGAAAAAGGCGGTGACGGCGCCGGTCGGCGAATTGCGCGGCATGTGGAACGCCTCGTATTTGGGGCGCTCGGAGAGTTCGCGATTCTCACGTGCGGTCGACTTGATGTCCCAATAGGCTTCCTCGCCCTTCACGTCGGGCAGCGCCGCGAAGTTGAACGGCGGCGGCGGCGAAGTGGTGATCCATTCGAGGCTGCGGCCGTCCCACGGATCGCCGCTGGTGTCAGCGAGGTCCTTGCGGTTGCGGATCGAGACGTAGAGCTGGATCACCTGACACGCCATGCCGCCGGCGATCATCAGCGCGCCGAAGGCGGCGGCGATCAGCCACGGTTGCCAGCCCGGCACGTCGTAATGCTGCATCCGCCGCGTCATCCCCATCAGTCCGAGCACGTAGAGCGGCATGAACGCGACGTAGAAGCCGATCACCCACAGCCAGAAGGCACGCTTGCCCCAGCGTTCGTCGAGGGTGAAGCCGAACGCCTTGGGGAACCAGTAATTGTAACCGGCAAAGGCACCGAACAGCACGCCGCCGATGATGACGTTATGGAAATGCGCGACGAGGAACAGCGAATTGTGCAGCACGAAATCGGCGGGCGGCACGGCGAGCAGCACCCCGGTCATGCCGCCGATCACGAAAGTAATCATGAACGCCACCGCCCACATCATCGGCACGTGGAAGCGGATGCGGCCACCGTACATGGTGAACAGCCAGTTGAAGACCTTCACCCCGGTCGGCACCGCGATGATCATCGTCGTCACGCCGAAGAAGCCGTTGACGTCGGCGCCCGCGCCCATCGTGAAGAAGTGATGCAGCCAGACGATGAACGACAGGATGCAGATTACCATCGTCGCGACGACCATCGAACGATAGCCGAACAGCGGCTTGCTCGAGAAGGTCGAGACGACCTCGCTGAAGATGCCGAACGCCGGCAGGATCAGGATATAGACCTCGGGATGGCCCCAGGCCCAGATGAGGTTGACGAACATCATCTGGTTGCCGCCGGCATCGTTGGTGAAGAAGTGAAAGCCGAGGTAACGATCGAGCAGCAGCATCGCGAGCGTCGCGGTGAGGATCGGGAAAGCGGCGACGATCAGCAGGTTGGACGCGAGGCTGGTCCAGCAGAACATCGGCATGCGGGTGTAGCCCATGCCGGGGGCGCGCATCTTGAGGATCGTGGTGACGAGGTTGACCCCCGACAGCAACGTGCCGACGCCGGAAATCTGCAGCGCCCACAGATAATAATCGACGCCGACGCCGGGCGAGAAACGCAGTTCCGACAGCGGCGGATAGGCGAGCCAGCCGGTCTTGGCGAATTCGCCGATGACGAGGCTGAGATTGATCAGCAACGCACCGCTCGCGGTCAGCCAGAAGCTGACGTTGTTGAGCGTCGGGAAGGCGACGTCGCGCACGCCGAGTTGCAACGGCACGACGAAGTTCATCAGCCCGATGACGAACGGCATCGCCACGAAGAAGATCATGATCGTGCCGTGCGCAGAGAAGATCTGGTCGTAATGCTCGGGCGGCAGATAGCCGGGATTGCCGTAGGCGATCGCCTGCTGGCTGCGCATCATCGCCGCATCGACGAAGCCGCGCATCAGCATCAGCAGCGCGAAGATGCAATACATGATGCCGATCCGCTTGTGATCGACCGAAGTGATCCACTCGTTCCAGATATAGGGGACATGGCCGGCGCGCCACGTCCAGACCAGCACCGCGAGGATGCCGCTGCCGACAATGGCGGCGGCGATCAACGGGATCGGCTGGTCCCAGGGGACCGAATGCCAATTGAGCTTGCCGAACATGCTCAATTCTCCCGTCCGCCGTTATCGACCTCGTGCACCGGCGCGCCGGCCTCGCGCACCGCGGCGGCAAAGAAGCCGGTCGGAACGCTGCCGTAGGCGAAGGGCTTCAGATTGCCCCGCTGGCGGGCGAGCGCGTGATAGCTGTCGGCGTTTAGCGCCGGCCCCCGCCCCTTGGTGCCCGCCGCCCAGGCCGCGAATTGCTGCGGCGGTACGGCGTCGACGACGAAGTCCATGTCCGAAAAGCCTTCGCCGCTATAATGCGCCGACAGGCCGGGATATCGGCCGGGCTTGTCCGCCATCAGGTTGAGCTTCGCCTCCATGCCGGACATCGCGTAGATCTGGCTGCCGAGCCGCGGCACGAAGAAGCTGTTCATCACCGTTGCCGAGGTGATGCGGAAGTCGATCGGCGTGCCGGCGGGGACGATGACGCGGTTGACCGTCGCGATCCCCTGTTCGGGATAGACGAACAGCCATTTCCAGTCGAGCGCGACGACCTGGATGACGATTGGCTTCTGCCTGGACGCCAGCGGCCGGCGCGGGTCGAGATCGTGCGCGGCGATCCAGCCCATCCCGCCGAGGAAGATGATGACGAGCAGCGGCACCGACCAGACGAGCAGTTCGAGCTTGCCCGAATAGGCGAAGTCGGGGCGGCGCCTGGCGCGCGCATTGCCGGCGCGGAACCACCAGGCGAAGGCGATGGTCGCGACGATCACCGGCACGACGATGCCGAGCATCACCGCGAGCGAATTGATCAGCAGCGTCTTTTCGCCGGCGGCGACCGGTCCGGCGGGATCGAGCAGCGCAGGCGTGCAACCGCCCAGCCCGAGCGCGGTCGCGGCAACAGCGAGCGGTTTCAACATGCGGTCGACGGCGAGCAGATCATCGAATCCCTTTGCGGAGCCGTCGTGACGGTTCTCCTTCATCGGGCAAACGGATGGGGATGCGGGTGGTTTCGTCGGGTGACGAACTATTGCTGGTCGCGCACCCGTTCGAGTGGATCATCGATACGGTGGCCCTACACCAGATATCAGAGCATCGGGGGGAGCCGCAGCCTTCCTCTCGCGCCGCCACGCCAGCGACTGGCGGTTGAGCGCGGCGAGATCGACCGTCCCGTCGGCGGCCCCCTGCCCGAGCGACACCGCCCGCTCCAGCAGATCCACCGCGATGAACCGATACGCCGGCCGCCCCTCGACCACGTCATACCAGACGCCGCCCACCGCCGCGTCGAGCAGGATGCGCTGGAAGCAATGATCCGCGCGTACCGGCCACATACGAAGACCCGCGAGACCGGGCAGGGTCTCGCGGGTCAGCGTCAGCCATGCGGCCTCCAGCGCGGCGCGGCGGGTGTCCGCGCCCGCCACGATCAGATGTGAATCGGCTTGCCGGTCACCGCCATCGCCGCTTCCTTGATCGCTTCGGAATGCGTCGGATGGGCGTGACAGGTATAGGCGATGTCCTCCGACGTCGCGCCGAATTCCATCGCCTGCGCCGCCTGCGCGATCATCGTGCCGGCGACGCTGGCGATCGCCCAGACGCCGACGACGCGATCGGTCTTGGCATCGGCGATGATCTTCACGAAGCCATCGGGCTCGTGATTGGTCTTGGCGCGGCTGTTCGCCATCATCGGGAACTTGCCGACCTTGATCTCGCCCTTCGCCTTGGCGGCCTCTTCGGTCAGGCCGACGCCGGCGAATTCGGGCAGCGTGTAGACGACGCTCGGGATGATGTCGTGGTTCACGATGCCGGTGAGGCCGGCGATATTCTCCGCGACCGCAATGCCCTCGTCCTCGGCCTTGTGCGCGAGCATCAGGCCGGGGGCGACGTCGCCGATCGCCCAGATGCCGGGGACGCTGGTGGCGAAGTCATGGTCGATCTCGACCTGGCCGCGCGCGTTGACCGAAAGACCGGCGGCGTCGAGGTTGAGGCCATCGGTATTCGGCTTGCGACCGATCGCGAGCAGCACGACGTCCGCGTCGATCGTCTGCGCCTCGCCGCCGGCAGCGGGCTCGACCGTCAGCGTCGCCGCATCGCCGTTCACCGCCACGCCGGTGACCTTGGTCGACAGCTTGAACTCGAAACCCTGCTTCTTGAAGATCTTCTGCGCTTCCTTGCGGACGTCGCCGTCGAAGCCGGGCAGGATCTGGTCGAGATATTCGACGACCGTGACCTTGGCGCCGAGCCGGCGCCAGACGCTGCCGAGTTCGAGCCCGATCACGCCGCCACCGATGACGACGAGATGCTGCGGCACCTTCGAGAGTTCGAGCGCGCCGGTGCTGTCGACGATGACCTTCTGGTCGACGGTGACGCCGGGCAGCGGCGTGACCGACGAGCCGGTGGCGATGACGATGTTCTTGGCGCGAACGGCCTTGCCGTCGATCTCGACGCTATCCTTGCCGGTGAAGCTGGCGCGGCCCTTGAGCCATTCGACCTTGTTCTTCTTGAACAGATATTCGATGCCGCCGGTGAGCTGATTGACCGCGTCGCGGCGCTGGCCGTGCATCGTGTCGAGATCGAGCTCGGCGGTGACCTTGATGCCCATCTTGGCCATCGTGCCGTTCGAGGCGGCATCGAAGAATTCCGACGCGTGCAGCATCGCCTTCGACGGGATGCAGCCGACGTTGAGGCAGGTGCCGCCCAGCGTCTCGCGGCTTTCGGCGCAGGCGGTCTTCAGCCCGAGCTGCGCGGCGCGGATCGCCGCGACATAGCCGCCGGGGCCGGCACCGATCACGAGGACGTCATAGTCGTATTGCTGTTCGTCAGCCATTGCTCAGCTCCATCGTGCTCCTGCGAACGCAGGAGCCCAGGGTTACGGGCGATGCCGTTCTGGGCTCTGGACTCCTGCGTTCGCAGGAGCACGCGTCAGAACAGCGTCTCGTACAAATCCTTCCACTGCGGGTTGCCCTGTTCGATCAGATCGACCTTCCAGGCCCGCTTCCACTTCTTCATTTGCAGCTCACGCTGCCGTGCCGCCTGTATGTCGTCGCTCGCGTCGTACCAGACAAGCAGGATGCAGCCATGTTCTTTGGTGAAGCCATCGACGAGCCGGTTACGATGTTCATATGCCCGGCGGATCAGATCGCTGGTCACACCGAGATAGAGGGTGCCGTTGCGTCCGCTGGCCATGAGGTAGACGTAACCGGGGCGCATGCCGGACTCCTACCGTGTTCCTGCGAATGCCGGAACCCAGAGCCAAGTGGCAATGCCGCCCGTGACCCTGGGCTCCTGCGTTCGCAGGAGCACAAGCGCTTACAGGTCGATCAGGATGCGGGTCGGGTCCTCGATCGCGTTCTTGAGCGCGACGAGGAAGGTCACCGCCTCGCGGCCGTCGATCAGGCGGTGATCGTAGGACAAAGCGAGATACATCATCGGGCGCACCACGACCTGGCCGCCGACCACCACGGGACGCTCCTCGATGCGATGCAGGCCGAGCACCGCCGCCTGCGGCGGGTTGATGATCGGGGTCGACATCAGCGAGCCGAACACGCCGCCGTTGGAGATGGTGAAAGTGCCGCCCTTCATCTCGTCCATCTTGAGCGTGCCGTCCTTGGCGCGGCGGCCGAAGTCGCCGATCGTCTTCTCGATGCCCGCGACGGTGAGGTCCTGCGCATCGCGGATCACCGGGACGACGAGGCCGTTGGGCGCGCTGACCGCGACCGAGATATCGGCGTAATCGTGGTAGACGATCTCGTCGCCCTCGATCGAGGCGTTGACCGACGGGATGTCCTTCAGCGCCATCGTCGCGGCCTTCACGAAGAAGCCCATGAAGCCGAGGCGGACGCCGTGCTTCTTCTCGAACAGGTCCTTGTACTTGGCGCGCGCCTCGATCACCGCGGTCATGTCGACGTCGTTGAACGTCGTCAGCATCGCGGCGGTGTTCTGCGCTTCCTTGAGGCGCTTGGCGATCGTCTGGCGCAGGCGCGTCATCTTGACGCGCTCTTCCTTGCGGCCGCCCGTGGGGGCAGCGGCGGGCGCCGGCGCGGCGGCGGGGGCCTGCGTCGCGGGCTTCGACGCGGCGGCGGCAGCGACGTCTTCCTTGGTGATGCGGCCGTCCTTGCCGGTGCCGGTGATCGACGACGGATCGAGACCATATTCGAGCACGGCACGGCGCACCGACGGCGAGAGCGCCGCGGGCGAATCGCTCGACGCTTCCGGCTGCGCGGCCGGTGCCGGAG
>NZ_SCMZ01000060.1:0-19859 GCF_005503285.1 Sphingomonas sp. 2SG | reverse complement strand
CCACCGCACCGGCGAACCCGTCCACCGCACCGCACCCCCCGGTTAATTTGACTTTAGACTTTGCCCCCCACAGTGCTGCGACCCGACGCCGGGGGACGATCGGCGACCAATTCCACGATGAGGCGCCTTCCCGCGTGTTCTTGCGCACCGATCAGGGTTTCGATCTCGCCGGCGGCACCGCCGCCCGGCCGTTCGGCCGCGCGCTCGCCGTACCGCGCCGGCTCGGGCCGATCGAGCGGCTGCGCGGGCGCGACTGGACGCCCGACCTCGGCGCGCAGATCGGCAGCGGTGATTGGTGGCGCGGCCTCGCCACCTTCGGGACGCTGATCGGCGCGGTCTGGGCGCTCGCTCCCGGTATCATGCCGCTGACCGGCGCCACCCCCGCACCGCTCGCCGGCACCGCGCTCGAGGAAAGCCGCGCGCTGGCGATCGCGCCGCTCGCCTGGGGCGGGGACACCGGCCACCGCATGGCGGCGAACGACCTCGTCGCGCCGCTTGCCGAAGCCCCCGAACGCCCGATCGTCGAGCTCAACGCGACGCTCGGCGAAGGCGACGATTTCGACCATGTGCTGATGCGCGCCGGCGTCGGCCGCAACGACGCGCGCGCCGCCGCCGGGCTGGTCGCGCAGGCGGTGACGCTCGGCGACATCGCGCCGGGCACGCGCATCGCGCTGACCCTCGGGCGGCGACCGGCGAAGACGGTGGCGCGCCCGCTCGACAAACTGGCGCTGCGCGCGCGTTTCGATCTCGCGCTCAGCCTCGATCGCGGCGTCGGCGGCCTCGCCATGACCCGCAAGCCGATCGCGGTCGACAGCACGCCGCTGCGCATCCAGGGGCTCGTCGGCTCCAGCCTCTATCGCTCGGCGCGTGCCGCCGGTGCGCCGGCGCGTGTCGTCGAAAGCTATATCAAGGCGCTCGCCACCCGCCTATCGATCGGCCGCGACGTCACCGCCGCCGACGGCTTCGACCTGATCGTCGAACAGCAGCGTGCCGCCACCGGCGAGGTGCGGCTGGGCGAATTGCTCTATGCGGGCATCGATCAGGGCCGCCGCAAGGTGCAACTGGTGCGCTGGGACGACGACGGCACGCCGTCATGGTTCGACGCGCACGGCCAGAGCGAACGCCGCGGCTTCATGGGCATGCCGGTGGCGGGGCGGATCACCTCGTCGTTCGGCTATCGCATGCATCCGCTGCTCGGCTATCTCAAGATGCACAAGGGGCTCGACATCGGCGCGCCTTATGGAGCGCCGATCTTCGCCGCGCTCGACGGCGTCGTCCAGGGCGCGGGCCGGTCGGGCGGCTACGGCAATTTCGTCAAGCTCGTCCACGGCGGCGGCCTCGCCAGCGGCTATGGCCATATGAGCCGGATCGCGGTGGCGCGCGGCGAGCACGTCCGCCAGGGACAGGTGATCGGCTATGTCGGCTCGACCGGCCTGTCGACCGGGCCGCATCTCCATTGGGAGGTCTGGCGCAACGGCCAGACGATCAACCCGCGCTCGATCTCGTTCGCGAGCGTCCAGGCGCTGTCCGGCGAGAGCCTGCGCCGCTTCAAGGCGCAGGTGGCGGGACTGCTGGCGGTGAAACCGGGGCATACCTCTTAAGTCCTCCCTTTGGGGGGGGGAGGAATTTGAGTTACCGCCCCTGCGCGCGCCAGCGCAGGACGGTGCGCTGGATGATCGCGTCCTCGCCGCCCGCGTCGCGCCACAGCGCCGAGAACAGCGGATCACCCGATGCCGGCCGCTTGCCCTCCTCGAGTGCGTCGAAGCTCACCCGGATCGGCACCGCGACGCCCTCGCCGCAGATGATCGATTCGCGGTTGCGCAGCGCGGGGATCGAATCGAGGAACCCGCGCGCGCCCTCGGGCATCGCCGCGCGGACGAACGCCTGGTCGCGCTCGTTGTTGAGCCGCATCGCGATGATCGTGCCGCATTGCGAGAGCACGCCCTCCTCCAGATCGGACGGCCGCTGCGTGATCAGCCCCAGGCTGACGCCATATTTGCGCCCCTCCTTGGCGATACGGCCGAGGATGCGCCCGACCGAAGCGTTGCGTCCCTCGTCGCGCGCGCTGCTCGGAATGTAGCGATGCGCCTCTTCGCAGACGAGCAGGATCGGCCGTTGCGGTTCGTTGCGCGACCAGATCGCGAAGTCGAACGTCATCCGGCTGAGCACCGCGACCACCACCGACGTGATCTCCGACGGCACGCCCGACACGTCGATGATCGAGATCGGCTTGCCGCCGCCGGGCATGCGGAAGATGCGCGCGAGGAAGTCGGCCATCGTGTCGGCGACCAGCATCCCCGAGAACATGAAGCTGTAGCGCGGATCGGCCTTGATCTCGTCGATCCGGCTCTTGAGCCGCAGATAGGGCGAGGTGTCGCCGGCGCGATCCATCTTGCCCATCTCGGCGCTGATGATGTTGGTGAGGTCGCTGAGCAGATAGGGGATCGGCGCGTCGACGGTCAGCTTGGCGATCTCCTGCCCCAGCCGGTTCTTGGCGCGCGCCATCAGCAGGCATCGGGCGAGGATGTCGCTGTCGGCCTGGCGATCCGCGGCGGAGGCGGTGACGAACACCTCGCAATGCTCTTCGAGGTTCATCAGCCAATAGGGCATGGCGAGATTGTTGACGTCGTAGATCGCGCCATTGGTGCGGAACGCCGCGGCATATTCGCCATGCGGATCGATCATCACGACATGGCCCTGCGGCGCCAGTTCGCAGATGCGGTGGAGGATCAGCGCCGCGGCGGTCGACTTGCCGGTGCCGGTCGACCCGACCAGCGCGAAATGCTTGCCGAGCATCGCGTCGACGTACAGCGAGGCGCGCACGTCGCGGGTCGGATAGACGGTGCCGATCTTGATGTGCGGTTGGTCGGCGGCGGAATAGATCTGTTCGAGGTCGCGCGTGGTGATCGCGAACACGTCGCAGCCGGGGATCGGATAGCGCGTCACGCCGCGGCGGAAATGGTAGAGCTTGCCGGTCAGCCGCTCCTCGTCGCCCTCGCCGAGGAAGTCGATGTCGGCCGCGACCCAGTCGTTGCCGGCGCCGTCCAGCACCAGGCTGCGGATGTTGGCGATCAGCCACGCGCCGCCGACGCGCATCTTGATCTGACCGCCGACCTGCCCGGCAGTGGCGACCACCGGATCGGCATCCTGCGCGACGAGTTCGAGCGCGTTGCGATCGAACAGCACGCGGCTGCCGCCGCCGGCGACCGCCAGGACGCAGCCGATCGCCGCCGGCCCGGCGCCGTGGCCGACCGCAGCGGCGGCCGAAAGGGGCGTCGCACCCGCGAATACGCTCGGGCCGGGCATCTCGGTCATTGCGGCAGCATCCTGTCCATCGTCCGCCGAGCGCTAGCCGGGAGCCGTTAAGATACCGTCATCGCATGCTATATCCGTCGCGCGATCCACCCGGCGGCAAGCCCGAGACCGACCGACAGCACCACCGCCGCCAGCCCGTAGAGGATCGAGCGGCGCTCGGCAGCGCGCGCGACGAAGCGCTCGAACCCCGATTTGCGGATGTCGATCTCGCGCACCGCGGCGGCGAGCACGCGGCCGTCGCGGATCAGGAAGGTCTCGGCGGTGAACCGCCCGACCGGCACGCGCGCCGGGATGGTCAGCCGGGCGCGATACAGCACGCCCTCGCTGATCTCGACCGCATGCGGTGCCTCCAGATACAGGCCGGCGCGCCGCTTGAGGTCGACCAGCCCGCGCTGGAATCCCTGTTCGACCGTGATCGCGCTATTCGATCCGGGCGACAATTGCAGGCTGTCGAGCCCAAGTTCGTAGATCGCACGGGTGCGCTCGTCGACGAGGCGCTCGATCGGCCGCGACGAGGCGAGCGCATAGAAGCTCGGCACCGAACTGTAGCGCTGATGCTCGGCATTGACCCAGATGCCGGCGACCTTCTTTTTCTCGCGCACCAGCACCGGCTGCGTCGGTCCTTTCACGACGACGACGATGTCGGTCGGCGCCTCGCCGCGCGGCAGGCGGCCGCCGGGGTAGAGGATGGCACCGAACAGCAGCAATTCGGCGCCGGTGAAGCTGTAGGCGATCTCGATGTCGCGCTGCGACACGTCGGGGACGAGCACCGGCTTGTCGGCCGGGGCGGGTGCCTGCGCCGACAGCAGCAGCGCGGCGAACGGCAGCCAGCGCCTCACGTCAGCTCGACCGTGAAGATCTCCTCCGGCCGCCAGACGAGGCCGAGCAGGATGCGCAGGCCGACGAGCAGCACCATGATCGCCAGCGCGAGGCGGAGATATTCGGGCTTCACCTTGGTCGCGAACCGCGCGCCGAGCTGCGCGCCGATCACCGACCCGATCAGCAGCAGCCCGGCGAGCACGATGTCGACCGCCTTGGTCGTCAGCGCGTGGACCATCGTCGCCACCGCGGTGACGAACAGGGTCTGGAACAGCGAGGTGCCGACGACGACGCTGGTCGCCATGCCGAGCAGATAGATCATCGCCGGCACCAGGATGAAGCCGCCGCCGATGCCGAGCAGGATGGTGAGGATACCTGTCCCGAAGCCGAGCAGCAGCGGCGCCAGCGGCGAGATGTAGAGGCCCGAGGCGTAGAAGCGCGTGCGCAGCGGCAGCGCGGCGACGAGCGGATGATGGCGGCGCTTGCGCGGTTTCATCGGCCGCCGGCCGCGCGCGACGCCGATCGCGCCGATCGATTCGCGTGCCATCAGCGTGCCGATCGAGCCGAGCATGACGACATAGACGATGCCGATCACGGTATCGATCTGTCCGCTCGCCTGCAGCAGGCGGAAGATCCACGCGCCGGCGAAGCTGCCGACGATGCCGCCCGCGACGAGCACTCCGCCCATCTTGGTGTCGACGCCGTTGCGGCCGAAATGCGCGATCACTCCCGAGACGCTCGCGCCGGTGACCTGGCTCGCCGAGGAGGCGGCGGCAACGGTCGGCGGAATGCCGTAGATGATCAGCAGCGGCGTGGTGAGAAAGCCGCCGCCGACCCCGAACATCCCCGACAACAGCCCGACGCCGCCGCCGAGCAGCACGATGACCAGCGCGTTGACCGACAGATTGGCGATGGGAAGATAGACGTCCACGGGGCGGCTTTATACGCGGCTGGCGGCTGCCGACCAGCCGTCACCACCCACTGCCGAGCGACAAAGCCGGCCCCGAACCCGGCCGCGACCGGCCGGCAACGCGCTGCCGCCAGTCGACGGCGACGCGGATGCGCGGTTCGCAGGGCAGGTCGAGGCCTATCGTCGGCCCGACATCGAACCGTTCCGCACCGGGCTGAACGCCGCCCCACAGTCCGGCGCCGGCATCGATCGCCATGCCGCGAATCGCGCCCAACGGATGCGCGGCACGAATCGCGCCGTCGGCGAAGAAACCGATGTCGCGCCGCGCGACCACGCCAGTCTGGCCATAGCCTTCCACCATCAGATCGCGTTGGACCGGCATCGGCCCGAACCCTCCGACCAGCCCGAGCATCGGCCCACTCGCAGCGCCATCGATCGAGAAGCGCTGTTCGGCGAGGACATGGATCGGCGCATGCGTCGGCTGCCAGTCGATCCCCAGCGCGATCTCCCTGCCCGGCCCCGCGAGCGGCGTCGACACCCGCGCGGACACCGCGACGCGCTGCACGCCATCGAGAGGATAGGTCAGCCGCAATCCTGCCTGCGATCCGCCGAGCTGGCTTGCCGGCACGTGCGCCTCACCGCCGCCGGCGCGGACGATCAGCCAGCCGCTGCCGGCCAGCCGATTGCGGATCGGCGGCGGGAGGGCGACCATCTCCAGCCTTGCCACGGGTATGACGGCGTTGCGATCCTGCGGGAAGGCGCGCGGCGCGATGGCGGGGAACGGTGTCGGCACCAGCGTCATCTCGTCCGGCGGGTATGGCCCCTGCACCTCCTGACGTGCCCGCATGACGCCGGCCGCCATGTCCGGCTTTGGGTGCACGCCCGCACGGGAATGGGATTGCGACGCCGCCTGCTCCGAAGCAGCCAAAGACGCTCCAGCGGCACCCGATAGTCTTCGCCTCTTGCGGGAAGGGCTCCCCACGCGCCGTTCGCGACCGACGTCCACCGCCATTTCCGATCGCTCCGTGCCCCCCCGGCGCCACACGTCCGTCACCCGCATCCCCGCCCAGAACCCGAGCCACAGCAGCAGGAACCGGAACGGCCGGCTGACC
Source organism: Sphingomonas sp. 2SG (assembly GCF_005503285.1). Classification (NCBI taxonomy): domain Bacteria; kingdom Pseudomonadati; phylum Pseudomonadota; class Alphaproteobacteria; order Sphingomonadales; family Sphingomonadaceae; genus Sphingomonas; species Sphingomonas sp. 2SG. The sequence continues at coordinate 13,703 of NZ_SCMZ01000060.1, read as the reverse complement.
TTCATCCCAGCGCATCGATGTCGGGAAAGGCGTGGACCGTCTTGTCCCATACCGGCGAGTCTCCGCGCAGGAACAGCGCGTAGCGGCGCAGCGCCAAGGGGGTCGCGAGCAAGGCTATCAGATTGGCGACGAGGACCCGCGGCACCGACCAGCAGCCCTCGCGCCAGCCGTAAGCGCTCGTCGTGCACACGATCCGCACCGCCACGCGCCAACCGAGCAGCAGCGTCGTCGTCCAGCACAACCAGCCGGCGATATGCTGCCCGGTATCGGGAACGCCGCTCAGCCAATGCGCCGTCGCTACCGCCGCCCACAACAGTATCGCGCCATAAGCGACGCCGAGCACGACCACCGAGATCAGCGCGCGCCGGTCACGCATCCGCATCCAATGGTCGGCGAACGCCCCCGGCAGGCCCCAGCCGATCCGGTCCCAGCCGGCAAGGGCGATGCCGGTCATCCACCGCGCCTTCTGCCGGATCGCGGTTTGAAACGTCTCGGGGAAATAGGCCCGCACGGCGACGAGGCTGCGATCGCACGGGTCCCATATCCGCGCGAAGCAGACGCCGCCGCCGCGGCCAGCGACGTGGAGGCCGAGTTCGTATTATCCCGTGCACATAGTAATCTTGATTTGAGCTAGATCTAGCGCTGCTGCGTGACGACCGTCACGACATAGCCGTCCACATAACTTTAAGCACCCGATCCATATTTTTTAACAAGCCTAAATGTTCTTCTCGATGGAGCACTCAGTCATTGCCCTGGGTGCGCCATTCTGCGAATCAGCCCAGGCGATGCGGTCAATCCCGCTCGCGGGGCGTCGTAACCCCACTGCTACGTCGATCTGGTCGAGTTTCTCGGCCGGGTGGCCGACGCATATGTCCAGGGTTCTGCCTAAAAGCGGCGGCGCCTTGTGCGACGTGCAGGGTTACGAACGCCCGGCTTTGGCCGGGCATCGCCTCTATATTGGACGGAGGCGACGATGCGTTCTAGACGAGATTCACGGGCAACCGAGCGGCGCAAGGAAGCCGTTGACCTGCTAGTGGCGGTTTTGACCGCCTTTGGGCGTGAGGCAGTTTTCTCGCAAACTTCGCCAATCACCCCAACTGGCCGCTCCGTGTTCGGCGTACTTGCGGAACGAAAAGGGGCATTTTTCCGTCCTGTACCGTTCGATCGAGATGATCTCACCACGCTTACCTGCTATTCCAAAGGCGCAGTAAGCGCCGCTATTCGACAACTGACCGCGAATGGATTTTTGACCGTCACCGGAACGAGGACAGCGCCAATGGCAAAGCTGCAATTCCCTCAATCGGCGATTGATGATTTCACGTCGCGAGAAAAACGGAAAGCCGATCAAGCTCGCAAACACGGCTATGATGGTCCGCTGTGGAGTTTCGGGATCGAGGAGGCGAAGAGCGTTCTCGACGAAGGGTAGAGACATATTCAGCGCGTCGTAGTCTGTGCGTTACCGCTTGTCGTGCTCGCCGACAGCTAAGACGCTCTTTTTATCTACTATTAGATCTATTCGATTGCCCAGCGACCGAAGCTATGATGGAGTTTTACGCACTGAGCATTGCTGATGGCGGGTGCTTCACACTTCCGCCAAAAACCTCTCATCTTGCCTCGGTCATCTGTGTCGGGCGCGGCAACGACCGCACGAACCGCCTGAATGAATTGGCCATGACTGAAGAGAAGGACAATCGACCGCGCCGGCAGTTTCGCAAGGCGATTGAGTGTCGCCTCGGCTCGACGAAGCAATGTGGCAAAGCTTTCTGCTCCCGGACCATCACAGTATGAGGGGTCAAGCTCACTCCAGTACTGTTCGAGATGTGGCATGCGCTCATCGCTACGAGTGCCATTCCAGCGAGACGGCTCCAGATATGTGAACTCTTCGATTGGCCAGACCTCTACCGGCACGTCCGCAAATCTTGCAACAGTCCTGGCTGCTGTTTGTTGCGTTCTTCGATATGGCGAGGTCACAATTAAAGACGGAGTGTCTGTCCACGAAGCGGCGAGCTCACGTGCTTGCTGGTGGCCCAATTCCGTAAGCTCAATTTCTGCGAGATCGTGACATGGGAATCCTGCATTACCCGTGCTTTGACCATGCCTTACAAATATTGCCGTTATCATATCACCCCAACTTTCATGTAGAATGAAAAAATTCAATATCATTTGTCGAATGATAGGTTACCGGCACTTCAAGAGCGGATTTTCAGTGAGCCACAGTGAAGTAATACAATTAATATCAGACCGGGTACGATCGCAGCTAGAAACAGATAGTTTCGGATGGTTTCCCGCATCAAAATTCCCATTGCTCCAGATGCTATAAAAAGAGCATCTGAGAATATGAGCATCACAACTATTAAAGGCCAATTCGGTCTTCGGAAACTGCTCGCTCTAGCTTGAGCAACGCGATCGCGGAGTTCCTGCTCAAATTGATCGGAAAGTTTGGTGGGGAAGTCAGTTCGCCTCAAAAGCGGCCTCCTGTGGACAATGCATGAAAGGCATCACGAACGCGTTCCTTCGCTGCCTCTTCCGCGTTTTCCGGTTCTCGCGCGATCAGATCGGCGAAATTGCGTATGACCTCTTCTGGGAGGGTTAGCCTAGCGCGCTTGGCCAATCTCCTCACCTCACCCCAAAGGCGGTGGCGTCGGTCAGGAGGGCTCAAGGACACTTGCCTAAGAGGGATCAGTCCCGGACCAGAGAGAACCCACTCGGGATCAATATCGAACGCCTTTCGCACCGCAGCTAGCGCCCAAACAGGAGGCACGTTTGTTGCGTTTTCCCAGGACAGGACTTGGCGCCGGGAATAGCCGATTCGGTCGGCAAACTGCTGCTGAGTAAGTCCAGCATGCTCGCGGGCGAGCCTCAGACGCTTAGCTAGCCCCTCCGTGTCACGGCTTTCTTCGTGCTTTTCAGTTGCCGGATCGACGTACGACATTTATCACCTGCTGGTGGAGATATATAGCACTTCGGCATTTAGTCTTAAAGTGTGGAGCCGAACATGATTGATGAGAAGCGCCATAACCGCATCAAAGCTGCTCTCCAACTCAAAGGGAGCAGCCTGAGCGCGGTAGCCCGCCATCTCAACGTTACGCCCACCACGGTTTCAACGGTAAGCCGCGGGTTCCGGAGGTCTCGCCGGATTGAGACTCAAATCGCGGCGGAGCTTGGCTGTGACGTCGAGGATCTCTGGCCTGAGCGATACAAGCGAATTGGAACGGAGGTAGCGATGAAGGTGCCGTGATTGCCGGTTGGCCCTCCGAAAAGGGTCGAACAAAAACCGCGCGAAAGAGAAAAGGCCCAGCTTTGCAGAGCTGAGCCTCTTCGAGATTGGTCGTAACCGACACCTTTCTCCTCGTGTGCTGACGCCATGTCAAGCGGACCGCTTCCGCTGCCGGTGGAGCGCGCCTGTCTTCCGCGCTTCCAATTTGATGAAGGGAGCTACCGGATCGATGGCATTTCAAAGCGCCTTTCCCGCAATTGCATGCGAGAGCCGACCTATGATGAAATCGTATAGCGCCAAAGCGAGTGAAGCTTACCAGGAGATCTCTCGGATAATCAGAGCATTCGCTAAATGCATAGAATTTTCTAATATTAAAAGATCCGAAGATGTAATTCGAATTCTGGTCGATGTTGCTGGATATTCCGGAGCATTCCTAAGTTATCGTGGCACTATAAACCATTTTTTGCGATACTTGGAGATTGAAAATGTCAAGATATGTGATATAAAATGGGAGAATTTGGAGAACTTTTGGAAACACAATTGCAGTCATGCATGTTGGCCCGCTCGCGGTTTATCTCCATCCCAGACGGTTGCAGTTACCAGATTTTACTTGTTCCTCCAGTATCAGGGAATCATCGATTCGAATGGGTGGGACTCAAATGACCCGGACATTTGCGCGGATTTCCTCGAAGCGCTCACTCAGGAGGGGGTGCATCCGGATCAGGCAAAGCGACAAGCCAGAACCGCACTTCATCTGATAGTTTGGCTACGGCTCAGAGGTATCCCAGAGTCATGCCTTAGCGATCATATCCTCGACGACTTTGTCGGCCACTCCTGCCGCTGCGGTATGCACATTCGGTCTGGAAGGCCGGGTGCTCAGGCCAAGTCGCGACGCCGGGTTGCAGTTGACCGCTTTTTACGGTTTCGGAATGGTGAGAACCCCGTTTTTAAAAACGGAATATTCCTGCAGAAACGGCGGAGATCGCACCCATCTTCGACCGTGGTGCGGTATCGCACTTGGCTGACCGACCAAAGGGGGCTGAGGCCTCGGACAATTTATTACTACGTGCTCGACGTAATGAGCTGGTTGCCAAGGCTTGGAGAAGACGCTTCGGCCTATTCCGCTACGGCAATCAGGGAATTAGCCGTCCTCGAATTCGCGAAGCGCACTCCCGCAATGCAGAGCCGTTTCATCCGCTCCGTGCGCAGCTACATGCGGTTCCGAGCTTTTGAAGGGCATTGCAACGCTTCCTTAGCAAATGCGCTGATCTCTCGACCAACTTATCGCCTTTCGACGGTTCCGCGCAGGCTTGACACCGGTATCGTGAACAAGGTCATCGACAGTTGCGACCTGAGCACATCGTACGGAATCCGGGAACGAGCGATCCTCACGCTGTTGGCCGAACTTGGGCTTCGAGCTTCTGAGGTTTGGAAGCTAAAACTCAGTGATCTGGACTGGACCGAGGCTAAGCTCTGCATCGAGGGTAAGGGCGGACGGGGTTCGATTGTCCCACTCACTCAAGGAGCAGGCGACGCTGTTTTAGATTATCTCGAGAAGGGGCGCCCGAGCTCACGCTCAGAGGCCCTGTTTTTGCGTGTGCCTCACCCGCACATGCCGCTTGCGAATGGCTCAGAGATATCAGGTATCGCCCGCAAAGCGCTCGCTCGATGCGGTCTCGAAGGTGGAGCGCACGTTTTTCGCCATACGCTTGCTACCGAACTTCTCCGGGACGGAAAAAGCCTCGAAGATGTAGCCACAATCTTGCGGCATCGATCGGTGGATACGACGACCATCTACGCGAAGGTCAACGAGCCAATGCTTAAACGTCTCGCAGAACCTTGGTTGGGAGGCCGGTCGTGATCGAGGCCATTGAGCGCTATCTGCAGCTAAGGGAACAGCTTGGGTACCGAGATCTTGATCTTGATCGCGACCTGCGAAACTTTGCGCATTTCTCGGCAGGTCGCGGCGCTCATCATCTGTGCAGTGCAGACGCAATCGCTTGGGTAGAGCAGAAATGTCAGCCCCGCAGGCGATATGAGCTCTTGGCTTCCATTCGTCGCGTTGGCCTATTTCTCAGCGCAGAGGATCCCCGTCATGACGTCTTGGCAGAAGAATACGTGCGGCCGGTTCGTCGGCCGAGACGCCCTATTCCCTTTATCTACACCGATGGCGAGATACAGCAGATCCTTGTCGAATTGGGACGCTTGCCGCTGGCGCATACCTACGATGCTGCCACCTATAAGCATATTGTCGGCCTTATCGCCGCGACGGGCTTACGGATAAACGAAGCCCGAAATATCTTGCTCCAGGACTTCAAAAATAACGAGATCATGATTAGGCGCGGGAAGTTCGGAAAGGACAGGATCGTCCATATCCACAAAAGTACCGCTAGGGCTCTAAGAGTTTACCTCACCAACCGCCCAGATTCTTTGAACAAAGAAAGGTTATTCGTAATCCACAATAACAGGACTCCGTCTGACCACTCGATTTGCGCCATGTTTCGAAAATGCACAACAAAGTTAAATATGACTAGTCGAAACGGTAGCAGGTTGCCGAGAATACACGACCTCAGGCATACGTTTGCCGTTCGATCGTTGGCATCGTGCGGGTCGGACCGGAAACTGATTTCCAACCATATGGTCGCCCTGTCGACCTATCTGGGCCACGTCAGCGCAGCTAGCACCTATTGGTATTTGGAGATTTCGACCGAGACAAAAGAATCGATGGCCTTGGCGATCGAGGAGGTGCTCGATGCGTGACGATCACCAACATGATTTGGCTCCCGTCCTGTCTAGCTATCTCAACGAACATCTCGTTCGAGATCGCGGGCTCAGCCAACTGACGCGTGCGAGCTACGCACACACGTTCATTTTGCTGATCCGTTTTATCGCCGAGGCGACGCGGATGAATATCGACCGCCTCCACCTGGAAGACATCACAGCGGAGATCGTCCTCCAATTTCTCGATGATCTGGAGAAGACTCGGAAAAATTCACGGCGAACGCGCAATCTGCGGCTGGCGGCGATCCGATCATTCTTCAGATATGTGCAAATGAAAATTCCGGCAGCGATGGAGCAAGCCGCTCGCATACGCGCGCTGGGGGCAAAGAGAGCGGATGTTCCCGTGATCGATTGGCTCTCGACCGATGAGGTTAAAGCCATACTTGGGGTGCCCGATATGAGGCACAAAGACGGGATCCGGGACCGGGCAATGCTGAGCATCACGTACATATGCGGTTTACGTGTGTCTGAGGTTTTGGCGCTTTCGCTCGGTGACCTCGACCTCGGTCCAAAGCCAACCTTGCACGTGATGGGAAAGGGACGAAGGGCTAGAATTCTGCCGCTGGGCCCCGAGACCGTCCGCCTTCTTCGCGCCTGGTATTCGGAGAGGCCGAATGTGCCGTACGATCATGTTTTTCTGAGCCGGCTTGGCTTGCCGCTAACGCGCGATGGCTTCGCAGCGCGTCTCGCGAAATATACTCAGATTGCAGCCAAAACAGTCCCGACCCTTGTGCCGAAGAATATCACGCCGCATGTTTTGAGGCACAGCTGCGCCATGCACATGCTCAAAGTCACTCGCGACATAAGAAAGGTGGCTCTGTGGCTTGGTCACGCTTCGATCCATTCCACCGAGATTTATCTACATGCTGATCCTGATGAGAAGCTTGAGATCCTTACATCGCACGGAGGGCTCGGCATAAAAGCGGGACGGTTCGCTTCCCGCGCTTCGAACATTATGAGCATGCTGCAGGCAGTGCGGAAGCCTGCGGACGGCCTCGAGGCAGCTGTAACTAAGTTGAAATCAGATGCCCGCTTTTCCAAAAGTAATTAACAAGCCGTTCGCCGAAAGCGGCTAGTTTTCGCCCGCTGAGCGTTCCGTGTCGAACAGCAGCGTACAGGCAGCAAGATCAACGGAATGACCCAATAGTCGACACTGGCGGGCTCTTTCCGGCTTCCCAACTTCGGCCGTTAGTTTATACCGGTCGAACGGCTTGAGTTGGGACAAAGCGGTCATCGGATGTGCCCGCCGGGAACGGCAGCTCCCGACGAAAGCAGACGCTTGCGGTAGAAGCTCTGGTAGAGCGGCAATGCGCATGTTCGCCCGGTCCAGTTAAGAAGACACAAAGGCGCAGAGCGGTCGGTCCGTCTGGCGGCGTGCGCCGATGGCTTGTTGGCGGGCATCTCTCCTCAAGAGCTCACATCCGTTCACAAAACTGCCGTTTGTTGAACACCTGTTGCACTAAGCGACTGTAAACACGCTTTTATAAGAAGCACGGCCAACGGCTGCCTCTGTCCAGAAAACGTCCGTTTATTGAACATACGCGGACGATGCTGCTGAGGGTGTTGTGTACATCAGCACCCGGCTTCAGGTTTGGGTATAGACGTCACCCCATATCCGCCCAAGAGCGATCGGCAGCTTTCCCAGTTTGCCGTGAAAATTCGCAATTTCGAGAATTTTGAATTGGGAACACATTTTGAGAAAGCGCACCCGTCTGTGGCTGTCAGTCGGATCGACGGGTCAGGTTTCCCGGTCAACGTTCCATTATGGGAACGCCGATCAGGCTCTGGTTCGCTCAGTTTCGCGCGTGATCGTCCAATGCTCCAATTGTTTGTAAACTATCACCTTGTTGCCGAGCAGATCGCCATGCCGGCGACAGAAAATGTTGAGCTGGTCACGTTCGCCGACCAGCTCGACGCAGATAGTCAGATGCGGATCGGCAATCTCCGATCCATTTTCCCGGATTGGGCCGCGATTGCTGAAGCCGTAATGCATGTTCTGCGCGACGGCGTTGATGATGCCGTCCGCCTTCGCGGTGCGGATCAGCTCGCGATAAAAAGGTTTCGCACCCCAGAAGCGACGTGGGCCGACCTTGTCAGACGGCTTCAAATAGATGCGCAGCATTCCAACCTCGCGGTGCTGGACGGTGAAACGATCAGGCATAATGGGCCTTCCGATAGGAAGCAGGATCAGACGCGCGAGCGACGGCGGGAAGCACGGTGCGTGCGGGCATCACGCAGGGTCGCATCGGGTGTGAGGCGCGCAGCAGGCACCTTGGGGACTGCGACGCGCTGCGACAGATAAATGCCGTTATGACCCGAGCAAAGGTAGGCGACGAAGCATGCGACCGCGATCGGCACAGCATAGGCCGCCCCGAACAATTCGATCCCCATGAACGTGCAGGCAAGCGGCGTGTTGGCCGCACCCGCGAACAGCGCAACGAAGCCGATCGCCGCGAATAACCCTGTCGACACCCCGAACATAGGCGCGAGTGCATTGCCGAGCGCCGCGCCGATGAAGAACAGCGGTGTCACCTCCCCGCCCTTGAAGCCGGTACTAAGGGTGACGACGGTGAAGAGCAGCTTCAGCGCCCAGCTCCACGGGTCCGTATTGGAGCCGAAGAAGCTGGCGATGGTCAGGCCATCCGGCGTCGCCGCTAGCGTGCCCAGACCGAGATAGTCCCGCGTGCCGAACAGCCAGACCAGTGCGATCACGGCCACGCCACCGATGACGGGTCGTAGTGGGCCATAAGGCACCATGCGCTTCAGCCATCCGCCCAGCGCATGATTGGCCTCTGCAAAAGCTAGTCCGACTAACCCGAATACGACGCCCGCGACGCCAACCTTGATGACGATTAGAGCGTCGACCGGCACTGTCGCATCGACATGGTAGATGCCGTGGTGAATGCCCCAGGCAAGACAGGTCCAGTCGCCGACCAGTGCCGCGACCAGGCACGGCACCAGCGCGCGATACTCGACCCGGCCAATCGCCAGCACCTCCAGCGCGAAGACCGCTCCCGCGATCGGCGTCCCGAACACTGCGCCGAACCCTGCTGCGATCCCGGTCATCAGCAGGATGCGCGTTGCTTGCGTATCCAGCTTGAGGGCGCGCCCGAACCCGCCGGAAAGACTGCCGCCCAATTGCACGGCGGTGCCTTCGCGCCCCGCCGATCCACCAAACAGATGTGTCACGACCGTGCCGAAGAAAATGAGCGGGGCCATGCGCAGCGGCACGCCGCCCCCCGGTTCGTGGATCTGCTCGACGATAAGATTGTTGCCACCTTCGACCGAGCGCCCTGTCAGATGGTAGAGCAGTCCGACCACGAACCCGCCGATCGGCAGCAGGTAGAGCAGCCAGGGAAAGGCGAAGCGAATCCGGGTTACGGCATCGAGGCTCCACAGGAAGGCTGCGCAGAGCGTTCCCACCGTTGCGGCCATCGGGACCAGGATCAAAGCCCACCGCAGCACCGACATGGCATGGGTGCGGCGATCGCGAATGAACGCTGCCATGTTGAACTGGTCGTAGAGATTGCGAAATGTCGCGCGCACGATTCCTCCTTGCTGCCTTACGGCGCCTGGTAGGAATCATCGGCCCTTGCGAGGGCGGTTCGGCCGAATGGCCCGGCGGAAATCCATCGCCGTGCCCGAGCATATGCTGTCCGACGGCGACCTGGTCAACCAACGGCAGGGTCACGATGAGACGATTGTTTTGCTGAGGATCAATAATTGGCTCACCCATGGAATAAACCCCGACGGGCGTCGTCTACCCTTTCGAGACTGATCCGCAGGAGGCTTATGCGTAGACGAAATTGGATGCTGGGTCTGACTGCTTCGGCCATGCTCACCGGCGCAGTCGCGGCCGCCCCCGCCGATGGCTACGCCAGCATGGTATCTGCCGCGATGGACCGGATGATGGCGGGCATGATGGTCAAGCCGTCCGGCGACGTCGACCGCGATTTCGTCGCGATGATGCTTCCGCATCACCAGGGCGCCATTGATATGGCGGTGGCAGAGCTGCGCTACGGCCATAACGAGCAGCTCAAGCGCATCGCGCAGGAGATCATCATCGATCAGCAGCAGGAGATCGCCGCCATGAAGTTGGCGATCGGTCAGCCGCTACCCCCTTCGACGCCAGCCCCGACGCAGGGCGGCGACCACCACAGCCATATGGAGCACTGACATGATCCGGACCTTCCTGCTCTCGGCCGCCTTGCTGATGAGCGCCGCACCGGGCATTGCCATGGCTCAGCAGGCGCCGTGGAACGCCAAGGACGTGCCTGTCAGCCACCGCGACCGCGTCTATGCATCCGAACAATTCTCCAACACGGTGTCGGTAACGGACCCGGCCGACAACAGGTTGCTCGGCGTCATCAAGCTCGGCGATCCGCAGCCGATGAATTTTTCCCCGCTCTACAAGGGGCAGGTGCTGGTTCACGGCCTCGGCTTCTCGCCGGACGGGAAAACACTGGCGGTCGTGTCGATCGGATCCAACGCCGTGTCGTGGATCGACACCGCCACCAACACCGTCAAGCACACGACCTATGTCGGGCGCAGTCCGCATGAGGCGTTCTTCACGCCGGACGGCAAGGAGGTGTGGGTCACGGTACGCGGCGAGGATTACATCGCCGTGCTCGACCCCACGACGTACAAGGAGACCGGTCGCATCAAGACGCCCGGTGGTCCGGGCATGACGATCTTCTCTCCCGATGGCCGATACGGCTATGTCTGTTCCTCATTCAATCCGGTGCTGGCCGTGTTCGATGTCTCGACCCACGCGCAGGTCGGACAGGTGGCGCAGCCGAGTCCGTTCTGTCCCAACATCGCCGCGACGCCGGACGGCAAGCAGGTTTGGTTCACGCTGAAGGACATCGGCAAGACGGTCGCATTCGATGCCAAGCCGCCTTTCGCGATCCTCAAGGTGCTGGATACCGGACCGATCACCAATCACGTCAACTTCGCCCGCACGGTCAAGGGACAGTTCGCCTATGTCACGGTGGGCGGGGAAAACGCGGTGAAGGTGTTCCGCACGTCCGACTTCGCGCTTGTCGCCACCATCCCGGTCGGCAAGATGCCGCACGGCGTCTGGCCATCGGGCGACGGCCGGCGCATCTATGTCGGGCTGGAGAATGCCGATGAACTTGCCGCGATCGACACCGCCGGCAACAAGGTCGTTGCCACCGTGCCGGTCGGACAGGCACCGCAGGCGATCGCCTATGTGCCGAACGCTGTTCCGACAGGCCCCGGCACCGACAATCTCCAACCGCTCGGTACGGCAGGCAAGGCGGTGCATCTGAACATGGGGCCGGTTGGCGGCAATGGTGCGGCAAGCAGCATTACCCTCTTCGACCAGGGCATCATTCAGGTCGTGCAGAGTGCCGTTACCGGTTTGCAGCCCAAGAAGCCTTACATGCTCGTGCTCACCGCCAACGCGGACGGCAGCGGTGCGGTAGAGCCGCTTGCGAACTTCATGAGCAATCCGGCAGGTGCGGCGATTGTCAACGCATCGGGTCCGATCCGGCAGATCGTTCAGGGCAGTGCAGCGGCCCCCCGGCGCTTTCTGGCGGTCGCCGAGGTAGTGAATGGCGCACCGGGCCGCATCGTGCAGGTGCAGCGCGACTGAGATGGACCCGCTTGCCGCCGCGATCGAGCCCCTGGTCCCCGGTCTGCGCCGTTATGCCCGGTCGTGGTTGCGCGATCAGGCGATGGCGGATGACCTGGTGCAGGATTGCCTTGAGCGCGCGGTCGGGCGCTGGCGGCAACGACGCGGGACGGAGGTTCGCCCCTGGGTCTATGCAATCCTGCATAATCTGTTGGTCGATCATAAGCGGCAGCATGTCCGGCGAGGTACGGCGGTTCCGCTCCACCTCGTGGACGACGTTGCGCTCGGTCGCCCGGCCGATCAGGACGCAGGCCTGCACCACCGAGACCTGTTGCGCGCACTTGATGCGTTGCCCGAGGAGCAGCGGACGGTGCTGCTCCTCATTTCCGTCGAAGGTCTGTCATATGGGGAAGTCGCTGCCGTCGTCGGTGTGCCGCTGGGAACGGTGATGTCGCGCATATCGCGGGGGCGCGACCGTCTGGCGACGCTCCTCCGGGAGGGTGAACGGCCACGATTAAGGAGTATTCGATGACCAGCCCGATCGGAGAGGACGATCTGGCCGCGTGGATCGATGGCAGGCTGTCGCCCGAGCGGCAGCGTCTGGTCGACGCTTACCTTGAAGGCCAGCCGGACGTGCATGCCCGTTTGCGGGAGCAGGCGGAGCAGGCGCGAGCCCTTGCATCGCTTTTCGCTCCAATCGCGGATGAACCTATCCCGGCGACGATGCGCGTCGCAGCCATCAGGGGACGGCAACGCCAACCGCGTTGGCAACTCGCCATCGCCGCGTCGCTTCTGCTGGCGGTCGGGTTTGGCGGGGGCTGGTCGAGTGCGCGTTGGAGCGGCGAACCCCGCGCGGGCATCGCGGCGCTGGCCAACGAGGCGAGTGACAATTTCCGTGTCTATGCCGCCGACCGGATACGACCGGCGGAAATCGGCCCCGACCAGCGCGCCATGCTGATCCGGTGGACCTCCGCCCGATTGGGTGAGCGCGTGACCATCCCGGACCTCAGCACAGCCGGTTACCGCTATGGCGGGGGGCGATTGGTCGCGACGCCCCACGGCCCTGCGGTTCTTCTCCTCTACGATGGACCGCAAGCGTCAAAGCTCGCGGTGCTGACGAGGCCTATGCAAATCGACAAGAGCGCAAGCATGACCAGCACGTCCAGCGGGACCATGGGCCGGGTCACATGGGCTGTCGACGGGATCGGCTATAGTGTAGTGGGCGAGCGACCCGCTGCCGAGCTGCATCCGATCGCCGATGAGGTCCGGCGCCAGGCCGATGCGGGGCTTGTCTCCTGATAGCGCCTGGCCGCTTCTTAGCGCCGACAGGCACTGGGCGGACCAGCGGGATCACGGCTTGCGCTCGGCATCCTTCCGGTCGGCCTCTGCCGGAGTCAGCCTGGCCCGCTCGCGAATGCGACGTTCGAGCGGAGCGCCCGCGAACAGTACGAGCATCGCAAGGCTCAACCCGCCGATGATGAGCGGCCACACCGCCAACCCTGCTGCCGCGCCGATCGTGGCCGTGACCCAGATGCACGCGGCGGTCGCCAATCCATGCACTTCCTGACCCTGGCCGACCCGCAGCACCGCGCCGGCACCGATGAAGCCGACGCCGGACAGAATGCCCTGCATCGCCCGTCCTGCGGCATCGGCGTTTACGTTCGGCAAGCCACTGTGCACGATCGCCTGCACGGCGATGCAGCTCGCCAGACCGACCAGACCCAGCGTTCGCAATCCCATGATCTGCCGGTTCTCGCGCGAGCGTTCCCAGCCGAGCACCATCCCAGCCGCGGTCGCCACCACCAGCCGCCCGATCGCATCGATCCAGAAGCCGAGGTCCGATGCCGCTGATGCTTCGATCATTCGACCAGCACGTGCACATGATGCCAGGCGGTGCACAGATAGCCGGCGAAGTTCCACACCGTATCCGGCCGCTCGGGCTGACCCTGTCCAGTCTCGTCGAAGGCGCGCACGACAAGGTGCTGGCGCCCCTTGGCGAGCGTGGCGTCGAGGGTCCAGCGCCGCCAACCCCAGTGCGCCTCCGGATCATCGGTGAACGTCGCCTGTTGCCAGTCGCGACCACCGTTTACCGACACTTCGACCCGAGAG